>JBNKZD010000053.1:0-5621 GCA_050301235.1 Chitinispirillaceae bacterium
TGCCGTTTACTCTCATTGCTTATTTTGTAGCGGTTGAGCCAATAGTTAACTGCCTCAGCGCATTCACCAAACCAGACCCCATAAAAAAAGTTTTCTAATGCATCCTCGACCAACTGGCGTAAAAATTCATCAAAAGGCGGCTCTCCATCATATTGACATACTTTTTCCCAATTTTTCTCGGATAAGTACCGATTCGTATGTAGCAAAGCCAAAGGGATAAGATGCTTTTCGTGATCACATCGATCTACGACCCAACTCTCTAGGGCAGAAGTCTGTTGTTTTACAAGATTCTGTGCCTGTTGTGATTCCATTATTTTACTGCAAATACGTCTTGCGAAGTATTTAACTAAAATGTGCCGTGTGTTTTACAAGAACGTAAGTAACGAAAATACCATTATGTATTAAGCGCGGTTAATTTTTCCAAATGTTGACTTAAAAACGAAAAAGTTCATTCAAATATCATAAATGCCTGTTTCAAATAATATATATACAGAATTTCATCGCATGCTTAGTCGTGATGATAAAGAAGCACAATTGGGCCAGCGTGGACATGTATTCTGGCTTTACGGACTATCAGGCTCAGGAAAAAGTACTTTGGCTAATGCAGTCGAAAGAAAATTAGTGGAACAAGGTATCGTTACCAAGATTTTAGACGGTGACAATATTCGAAGCGGTTTAAACAAAGACTTGGGGTTTTCCGACGAAGACAGAAAAGAGAATATTCGACGTATTGCCGAAGTTGCCCGTCTTTTTCTGGATGCAGGAGTTGTAGTATTAACCTCTTTTATCACACCAAAGCGTGAGTTCCGTGCGATTGCAGAGAATATTGTAGGTGAAAGCGATTTTACTCCTGTTTACATCGAAGCTTCCTTTGAGGCTTGTGTCGAACGTGATGTAAAGGGGCTTTACGCAAAAGCGGTGGCTGGGCAAATTGCTCAGTTTACGGGTAAGGATTCTTCCTTCGAAGCCCCGGGTGCTAGCGATAAAGACTGGATAATTTCCACAGAATCACAAACTGAAGAGCATTCTGCAAATAAACTCTTTGAACTCATACTACCTTTGACTAAGAAATAATCGTTTATTGATTTTAAATATCAAGTAGACCTATGTACCAAGATTATATAATCAATCATCTCAAACAACTTGAGTCTGAGGCAATTTTTGTTCTTCGTGAAACTGCTGCGCAGTTTGAGAAACCTGTTTTACTGTTTTCAGGTGGTAAAGACTCAATTGTAATGGCTCATCTTGCACGAAAAGCTTTCTGGCCAGCTAGACTACCGTTTCAATTGTTACATGTCGATACTGGTCATAATTTTCCAGAGACAATAGAATTTCGCGATAAATATGTTGCCGAACTTGGAGCACAACTGGTTATAGGATCTGTGCAAAAAGCAATTGACGAAGGAAAAGTTGCTGAAGAGATAGGACCACGAGCAAGTCGTAATAAATTACAGACCGTAGCACTGTTGGAAGCTCTGGAAGAAGGTAAGTACGATGCTGCTTTGGGTGGTGGTCGTCGTGACGAAGAAAAAGCGCGTGCCAAAG
This sequence comes from Chitinispirillaceae bacterium, assembly GCA_050301235.1. Classification (GTDB taxonomy): domain Bacteria; phylum Fibrobacterota; class Chitinivibrionia; order Chitinivibrionales; family Chitinispirillaceae; genus JAFGIN01. The sequence continues at coordinate 1,546 of JBNKZD010000053.1, forward strand.
AGCGATTTTTTTCACATCGTGATGAATTTGGTCAGTGGGATCCGAAAAATCAACGTCCGGAGTTGTGGAACATTTTCAATGGAAGAAAACGGCATGGTGAACATTTTAGAGTGTTTCCACTCAGCAACTGGACAGAAATGGACATCTGGCAGTACATTAAAGCAGAGGAAATTGAACTGCCGAGCCTCTACTTCTCTCATGAACGTGATTGTTTCGAACGTGATGGTGTGGTCATGGCAGCAAGTGATTTCATCGAACTGTTGCCAGATGAGAAAGTTAAAAAGATGACTGTGCGTTTTCGTACTATTGGCGATATGACCTGTACGGGAGCAGCGCTGTCTAGTGCGAGCAACATTGATGACATTATCGCTGAGGTAGCCGCTGCCCGTCAGACTGAACGTGGCACGCGTGCAGACGATAAACGCTCCGAAACAGCCATGGAAGATCGTAAGAAAGAAGGGTACTTTTGAGCCGAACAAATCAATTCAAGCTATTTAGAATTTACAAACTATTTTAACTAATGAGCGAAAATACAACATCAGGGTATCTTGATATGGATTTACTAAGATTCACAACAGCAGGTTCTGTTGATGATGGTAAGAGTACATTAATCGGGCGCTTGCTATATGATAGTAAGGCAATTTTTGAGGATCAAATGGAGGCCGTGGAGGCTAGCTCTAAAGCACGTGGAGATGACATTGTAAACCTTGCACTATTGACAGATGGTTTACGGGCAGAGCGTGAACAGGGGATCACAATTGATGTAGCTTATCGCTATTTTGCTACGCCGAAACGTAAATTCATAATAGCAGATACACCGGGGCATATTCAATACACGCGTAATATGGTGACAGGCGCGTCGACAGCAAATCTAGCCATCATCCTCATTGATGCACGCAAAGGAGTTATAGAGCAGACTTGTCGGCACTCATTTATTGCTAATCTACTGCGCATCAAACATGTAGTTATTTGCGTAAACAAAATGGATTTGGTCGATTGGGATGAGACAGTTTATAATGAGATTGTAGAGGATTTTAAAAGTTTTGCATCCAGACTTTCTGACATTATTGATGTGACATTTATACCAGTCAGTGCGCTTCTCGGCGATAACGTTGTAGATAAGTCTGAAAATACACCTTGGTACCAAGGACCAACGCTTTTGTATCATCTGGAAACCGTTTACTTGGGAAGTGATGAAAATCACGTAGAAGCACGTTTTCCTGTACAGTGGGTAATTCGTCCTCATTCTAAACAGTATCATGATTTCCGAGGTTTTGCCGGACGTATTTCCGGGGGCGTTTTTAAGCCCGGAGATGATGTCACCGTCTTACCATCCGGTTTTAAAACTTCCATAAAATCAATTGAAACAATGGATGGTATCCTTGAAGAAGCTTTTGCACCGATGTCGGTAACAATCACCTTGAAAGATGAGATTGATATCTCCCGAGGCGATATGATCGTCAAAGCAAATAACCAACCCGAACCGATCCAGGATGTTTCAGCAATGATTTGCTGGTTTTCGGCAGACAAGCAATTAACTGATGGAGGGAAGTATATTTTGCGGCACACCACAAAAGAAGTGAAAGCAGTCGTCACTAAAGTCTGTTACAAGGTGAACATCAATACGCTTCATAAAATAGAAGGCGATCTTGTATTTAATTTAAATGACATTGGTCGCATAAATCTTCGTACATCTGCACCCTTGATAGCCGATGATTACAGATCCAACCGATCCACTGGAAGTTTCGTTCTTATTGATGAACTGACCAATGCTACCGTTGCCGCAGGTATGATTGTGTAAAACACAATTTGCCAAAGTGCGCCTCAGTTCATACAACGAGATGCTATTTTAATATTCTGAATTTCAATCAATGCCACCCTTTCTTTATAGAAAGACAAAAATATTCAGAAATAACTTATCAATAATCGATGAAAATAGTTATCCAACTATATTTTGGCAGGTTTCCGAAATCGTATTCTTAATGAATGATTTTGTACAATAAAAGTAGGTAATTGTTATTGCAAATCAAAACCCGAAACCATTGATTTGGTTACGTAAAATTTTAAATTAGCAATTTCAATCCAGTTCTGAATTGTGAAAGAGAAGAATAGTAATGTTCCCTGTGTCATGACAGTTGATGTTGAAGACTATTTTCAGGTTTCGGCCTTTGAAGATGTCATAGCACAGAAAGATTGGAATCAATACCCGCTAAGAGTTGAAAAAAACACTTATCGGTTATTGGAATTGTTTGAGCAACATCATGCTAAATGCACTTTTTTCATCTTGGGATGGGTTGCCGAAAAGTGTCCAAAATTAGTACAAGAAATGGTCACTCTCGGTCATGAAATTGCAAGTCATGGGTATGCCCATCAGCGTGTTGTCAATATGACACGTGAACAATTTTTTAACGATGCAAATAAGAGTAAAAAAGTTTTGGAAGACTTGTCCGGCAAAGCGGTTCTAGGGTACAGAGCGCCTAGTTTTTCGATTAACAATAGCAATACATGGGCATTCGAAGTTCTAGCAGAATTGGGATTTAAATACAGTTCCAGTACCTATCCGATCAAACATGATTTATACGGAGTGCCGGATTGGCCACGATTCTGTTATCAACGCCCTGAAGGCGTTAAAGAAATACCGATTCCTACATTGCGGAAAACCGGTAAAAACACAGGTATTGGTGGAGGTGGCTACTTCAGGCTTTATCCATATGCTCTTTCCAATAGACGCATTCAGCGCTACTTGTTTGAAGAAAAACAGCCTTACAACTTTTACTTTCATCCATGGGAAATTGATCCTGAACAACCTAGGGTTAAAGGTGCGTCATTTAAATCAAGATTGAGACATTACCTCAATCTCTCGAGAATGGAAATTAAGCTTGTTAAGCTGTTGAAGGATTACCAATGGTCGACTATGCAGGAAACCTATTTAGGCGAAGTCCTATAGGAATCTCGTCCGCCGAACTTTCGTTAAGCTTAAGTCAAACAAAAGTTAGTTTGCTTGTTTTCTAATCAGGACCTAAATTATTGTATAGTCTAAAAAAATTACTATCACGAAAACAAAGGCTTGCTATTTTCCCTTATTTTCATGAGATAGCTAATTTAAATGAAAAAAGTATCACTGATTTTTGGCACTAGGCCGGAGGCAATAAAACTATGTCCTCTAGTTAAATCTATAAACGATACAGAAGATTTGATCGCGGATGTTTGTGTTACAGGTCAGCACCGAAAAATGTTAGATCAAATTCTGGATATTTTTAATGTCAAACCGGACTGTGACCTAAATTTAATGACGCCAAATCAGACACTGGCTGGGCTGACTTCAAGAGCAATTGCTTCAATTGACGATTACTTGATTAAAACAAAACCAGATATTGTTGTTGTTCAAGGTGATACGACTACAGTATTTTGCGCGGCATTGTGCGCTTTTTATCACAAAATACCAGTGGCGCACGTCGAAGCTGGACTGCGTACTTGGAATATCCACTCGCCATTTCCAGAAGAAATCAATCGGGTCTTGACCTCACGTGTTACTAACATACACTTTGCTCCTACGGCTACATCCAAAGCTAATTTGTTGAAAGAAGGTATTGATGAAAGAATTGTCTTTATAACAGGTAATACCGTAATCGATGCACTTTTTCAGGTAGTAGATAAAATACGACTAGAACCTCCTCACATAAGTGAATTGCCAGATCATTTACAACCTGGCACTTCTTCTGAAAACAAAATTGTTTTGGTCACCGGACATAGACGAGAAAATTTTGGTGATGGCTTTGAGGAAATTTGTCGAGCCATTGCTCGTCTAGCAAAGGATTATGCGAACATTAGTTTTGTCTACCCAATGCACCTGAATCCCAATGTGCGTGAGCCTGTTGTCAGACTATTGGGAGATTTGACCAAATCTAATGTTTACTTGATTGAGCCATTGAATTACTATGACTTTGTTGCCATGATGGATAGAGCGGAAATTATATTAACAGATTCCGGTGGCGTCCAGGAAGAAGCTCCAAGTCTTGGTAAGCCGGTTTTGGTTATGCGTGATACAACTGAACGTCCGGAGGCAGTCGAAATGG
>JBNKZD010000054.1:0-93664 GCA_050301235.1 Chitinispirillaceae bacterium
AGCCCGTGCTTTCTGCTTCTTTTGTTCCGGTCGAATCATCATGAAGTACATAATCGCGAAAATCGCAATCATCATGAATATGAAATTAAAATTTTGAGGTGTTGAAGGAGCCTGTTGAGCAAAAACCCCTATAGGAGTTACCAAACAAATGGCTGATAATAATATTGCTTTTGACGTTTTCATTTAGTGTTCCTTTCACTATTTAATTATTACAGAATTTACCCTAAACTGGATAAAAATACCTTTGATGAGCTTCGAAGTCAATTAAAAGTGTGTTGCAGGTAAGTTCAGAAGGAATATTCTGCAGGATCTGCTTGTAAAGATCGTGTTTTTTTCTTACGTGCTTCAAAGGCATCACCAAGTTGCGCAGCAATATCAGGAATTACATCAGTTAAAAAAACATCCTCACTGCCACGGTAGATCTTGACTGCTCGCTTGACATCTCTTCCACTTTCAATATCCACTATGCTGGTTCTTATTATAAAATACCGGTAAAATCGGGAGACTATTTATTCTGAAGAACGTTCATGAGGCTTTCAGCACGGTCAAATTCAATAAAAAAGGCAATTTTTTTAGATTCAATATCAGATGGCTCAAGCAAAACACCATTGTTCTGAAATATTTCCCACATTTTTTCATCAAGTTCGGGAGGACAGGTTCGTCCTGAATTACCCATCCCTGAAATATGGCATATATAATCAGCAAGACAAATCAAGCCCACCAGAAGTTGATCTTTCTTTGCCTGCCAGGGCTGATGATGATATAACAGCGATTCTGAAATAATTTTAGGAAGGTTCCATTTTTCTGCTAACCAGGCTCCAATTCGTGCATGAGTTGTTCCCAGCACCTTCATTTCAGCATCATCAAGTAATATACCTTGAGTGGTTAGGTCCATTATTTCGTTAAATTCATTAATAAAATACTGATTTAAAACCACCTTGCCTATATCGTGAAGTAGGCCTGCAACAAAAGCTTCAGCTGAATATTTCCGGCAGTATTCATCCGTAAACATACGGGATGCAACACCACATGCAATCGAATGTTCCCAGAATTTTGAGATATCAAAGTTTTTTGATTGTCCCAATTTTTTAAACACATCAAAAACAGAAAGAGATAACCCCATATCTTTTACGGTATTAAACCCAAGGACAACTATGGCCATATTTACAGTAGAAATTTCTCCTGAGAATCCATAATAAGCTGAATTAGCTAGTTTTAATATTCGTGCGGTTAAAGCCTGATCTGTTGAGATTAATCGGGAAAGTGAGATCGCTGAAGTTTTTGGATTATCGACCAGTTGAATCATCTTGGAAACAACGGTCGGGAGTGTAGGCAGTCCAATGATACTTTCTGTAATTCGTTTAATTCTATTAACATCAATTTTATTTTCCATTACAAATGATCTCCAAAATTAAAGAGCGCTTAACACTCGACGTCAATAAATAGTCCATTGACGTTTCTATGTTCTCTTTTTTTCCCATTGTCCTTTAAATTATCCCTTTTATTCCTGTTCTCATTTTTTTTTCTCGTTCTTTTCTCATTTTTATTCTTTTGATTTACTTCAATATTTCCAGTTTCCTGAGTCTCTACAGGTCGGTGTAAATTGTGAACCCTTTCATTCTGGGTGATCTGTTCTTTTTGTACCTTATCAACCAAAGGCGCTTTAATTGATTCATTATGAAAACGGTCAATCTGAGGAAGATTGTTTACGGAAAAATTTGCATTTACTGTACTCATTCGTCCCGACCTTTTTTAATCAGGCATTTATTTTTTGCAATAACCGTGAACGGAGCTTTAAAATTGCTTTTGAATGAATCTGACTTACACGGGATTCGGTAATATCAAGAACTACACCAATTTCTTTTAATGTCAACTCCTCATAATGGTACAACGCTACTACCAGTTTTTCCTTTTCCGGAAGTGCAGCAATAGCATCCTTCAGTATATTTTTAACTTCAGCAAATCCCAATTCTTTAAGTGGATTATCACTTCCCGGATCCTCTATGGTGTCAACAATCCGAAGCTCCTTTGCATCTGAACCTCTATCGGGCATGGCTTCTTCAAGGGAGATTATGGTTGTTGGTGTTACTTCAGCCAGAAGATCTTCGTATTCTTTAAGTGAAACTCCCAGCGCTTCACAGACCTCGTCATCATAAGGTATCCTTCCAAGTTTATTTTCCAGTTTTACGAAAGTTCTCTGCAGGTCTCGCGACTTCTGTCGTACTGACCTGGGAACCCAATCCAGTGCGCGCAATTCATCGAGAATTGCACCTCTTATTTTATGTCCGGCATAGGTCTCAAATTTGAAGCCCCGATCAGGTTCGAAAGTTTCAACTGCTTTGATCAATCCCATCACACCGGAACTTATCAAATCGTTTCTATCAACTGAAGCCGGAAGGTTAACAGCAAGCCTGGCTGTAATGTATTTTACCATGTGAGCATATTCAACAAGCAGTTTATCTTTGGCAATTTTTGAACCGTTTGTTTTATACTCAATCCACAGTTGATCTATACCAGTCATCGCTTAGCTCTCCGTTGTAAACTCTATGGCTATTTTTTTATGGTCCTATTTTCAGATTTTTTTGTCTTTTTTTCATCTTTCGCACTACCTGCAAGGGGCATATCTTCCCCACCTGGAATATTTTTTTCTTTTTTCAGGTGAATATTCTGAATCATTCCACCTTCAATAAGGTTATTTCGTTCAAGCGGAATATCGGTAAGAACACCTTTGAAAAAAATATCACCGATGATAAATCCGGTAAACCAGAGCAGAGATGCTCCCATCAAAGCTTTTACAATAGCTGGAATCAGTAAATTGTAGTTAAGAGGATCTGGACTTAGAAAATGCAGGATCATAGTGGTGAAAAATGTAATCAGACCAATAATAAAAGCAAATTTTTTTATCCAGAAAACCATATTTTAATCCTGCTTATACTCGTCTTATATTTTTCATAAAACGGGTAAAAAAACTTTCTTTTTCAGTTGCAGAAATGCCTGCAGCAATTTTAGAGATTCTTGCCACCCTTGAAATAAATTCATCATCTTTTTTTTCAGTCATTAATCGTTGCGCTCTGATTAATCGCTGAAGTTCTCTGTTCATAGGCAACACCCCAAAAAATTCAAGAGGCTCCTTTAGAAATTTTACCACAACTGCATTGATCCTGTCAAATGTTTCCATCCCCTCTTTTTCAATCATTGCCATATTTACAATAGTACCGATTTTTTTCTGCCCTCTTTCGTATAATATTTTTACAACGGCATATGCATCAGCAAGTGATGTCGGGTCAGGTGTCATTATCAATACTGCAAGATCTGTATTGGCTGCAATATTTACTACAGAATTCCCAATGCCTGCAGCAGAATCTATCAGTATATAATCATAACTGTTTTCCAGATCGCGGAACTGATTCATCATAAATGTCAATCTATTCTGATCGATGTTAGCAAGAGATTCCAAACCTGAAGCTCCCGGGATAATGGAAATTCCGCAAGGTCCGGAAATAATCGTTTCAGTTATCGTACATCTGTTTTCCAATACATCAGCAATCGATTTTTTGGGTGCAATTCCAAGAAGAATATGAATATTGGCAAGACCAAGATCAGCATCAAGCAACAACACTTTCTTATTGCACATCGCCAGAGACATTGCAAAGTAAAGTGATATATTTGTCTTTCCAACTCCACCTTTTCCACTTACAAATGATATGCTTCTGCTCTTTTTATTTCGTATCTCTTTTTTTACGTCATTCTGTTTTTCTGTTTTGATTGCTGCAACCAGTTCTCGTAACTTTTCTGCCTGATCTCTCACAACACAATCCCCTCCATCAGGTTCTCAACTATTCTGCTGCATTGTGCCGGCTCAATGTCATCGGGAACACTCTGACCAAACGTTAAATAAGATACAGGGATTTTAAAATCATTTGTTACGCTGAAAACATTTCCTAAACGCAACGTTTCGTCAATTTTAGAAAATAACAACCGGTTAATTTTAACTATTGAAAACTTTTCAATGGTATTTTTAAGGTCAGAATACTTTGTTGTAGCTCCGAGAACCAGATGAATTTCATCCGGGTTTAGCGCATCCATCAACTCTTTAAGTTCATGAAGATGTTTGTCGTTCTTCTGACTTCTCCCAGCAGTATCCACCAGAATAATGTCACTATTACCGCAGGAATTAAGCGCATCAGGTACCTCATCAGGAGAAAAAACAACTTCAAGATGTACCTTTACAATATCCGCGAATATTTTTATCTGCTCAATAGCTGCAATTCGGTAGGTATCAGCAGCAATGATCGACACTTTTTTATTTTTATTTATAGCGCAATGAGCGGCCAGTTTTGCAATTGTGGTAGTTTTTCCGGAACCCGTCGGTCCGACGAATGCAACTATTAAAGGTCCATCTTTTTTTAAACGCAACGGACCTGAGACAGGAAATTCTTCAGCAAAGATATCATTTAATTTTTTTATAATCAGTTTTTTATCCCGACTGTGCGCATTTCCATTTACTTTACTAACAATTGAATGTGCAATATCACTTTTCACCTCGGATTCTATCAACTGATTGTATAGTTTTGAATTTCCGGATTTTTGAACATTCCCGGTATCAGCCTTGTTGTCAATAACCGATTTTACCAGATCCCTGAGTTCCTCCAGATTGTCCTTGAGTTCCTCCATCTTTGTACCATTCGTTATGGTTTCAAGTGTTCTTTTATCATTCTTTGAGTTCTTCTGTTCCGGAGGAATCCATTTTTTCACAACGGGAGCATCAGGTCTGTCCATGTCGACGATACATGAAGATCGAGGTCGTCCGTACACACCTTGAACTTCATCCCTTTTAGGTGCAAGGTTCAATGGCCTCAATTGAGAATTTTGTTGATTTTCAGTTTCGTCATCAACAGCTGCCGTTACCTCAACTTCATTCTTTTCCCCGATCGAAAAAAGGTTTTTTTGTATCTTTCTCGTTTTTAAGATAACAGCATCTTCACCCAGATCTTCTTTTATCTGAGTCAATGCTTCCCTCATAGTTTTTGCGAAATATTTTTTAATCCGCATATCTTCCCCGCAAATGCTACTGTATTGTAATCATTCCTAAAGATCGTATTTCGATTCCTGAAACAATCTCATTGTATGATAAAACTAACAGTTCACTATAATTATTTTCTGTAAGTTTTTTAAATGCACTTCTAATCGTTGGCGAACATAATAAAACAGGAACTTCCCCTGAATTTTTTACCTTTTCGACAACCGGACCGGTCGCTTCAAGTATTTTCCCGACTTCAGTTGGAGAAATCCCGAATCTGAATCCGGATTCATTTTCCTGTAAAGTACTTTCGAGTCTGGCTTCAAGGTTTGGATCGAGAGTAATTACCGGAATGATGTTATTTTCGCCCTTAAAAGTTTCACAAATCTGTTTTGCAAGAGCATTCCGCACATACTCTGTCAATATTTCGGTATTTTTATTTCTTGATGCGACATTTGCAAGCGTCTCCAGAATCAATTGCAGATCACGAATAGATATTCTTTCCCTGAGCAGATTCTGTAATACCTTATGTACATCTCCAACACTCAGGATACCTGGTACCAGTTCATCTACGAGCACAGCATTTGTTTCTTTAATTGTATCAAGCAACTGACGAACATCCTGCCTTGTCAGTAATTCAAACGCATGCTTTCTAACAATTTCGGTCAAATGAGTAGCTAAAACTGCCGGCAGTTCAACAACCGTATACCCTGACATTTCTGCATCATCCTTTTGACTTTCTGTAATCCAGAGTGCAGGGAGTCCAAACGCCGGTTCAACAGTTTGAATACCTCTGATTTTCTTTGTTGCTGTTCCCGGATCCATCGCCAGATATGCACCATTCATTAGTTCACTTTTGCCAACCAGTATCGTTCTGATTTTTATCCTGTATTCATTTGGTTTTAATTGTATATTGTCACGAATTCTGATTGGTGGAATGATTATACCAAGATCTGTCGCAAGCTGCCTTCGAATCATAGTTATTCTATCAAGCAGGTCACCGCCCTGTTTGGCATCTACAAGAACTATCAATCCGTATCCGATCTCCAGTTCCATTGGGTCTATATGTAAATAATCTTCAACTCGTTCTTCCTGTTCTGGTTTCTTTTGATCCTGCCTGTTCTGTTCTTCAACTATCTTTTTCTCTTTTTGTCTTCCAATAAATACTGCGGCAATTGCAGCTGAACCCAGCATGATAAAGGGTACCTTTGGAAAGCCCGGTATCAATGCAAACAGTAGTAACAGTCCGCCTGCAACACCAAGTATCTTTGGATTTGAAAAAAGCTGACCAGTGATCTCCTGACCAAGGTCATTCTGTGATGCTGCACGGCTTACCAGAATACCGGCACCTGTGGAAATCATAAGTGCCGGTATCTGCGAAACAAGCCCATCACCGATGGTTAACTGAGTATACGTAGAGAGTGCATCTGATACCCCCATACCAAGTTGTGCCATTCCAATGATAAATCCACCAATTATATTTATTATTGTAATTATGATTCCAGCAACCGCATCACCTCGTACAAATTTTGAGGCTCCATCCATGGCACCATAAAAATCAGCCTCTCTTGAAATCTTGGTTCGTCTGCTTCTTGCCTGTTCTTCATTGATAATACCTGCATTGAGATCCGCGTCGATAGACATCTGTTTGCCGGGCATTGCATCAAGCGTAAATCGTGCTGCAACTTCAGCAATTCTACCGGCACCTTTAGTAATCACAACAAATTGTATAATTACAATTATAAGAAATATTATACCTCCTACAACCATATTACCTTTTGTAACAAATGTTCCAAAAACTTCAATAACTTTACCTGCATCAGCTTGACTTAAAATCAACCTAGTTGATGCAATATTCAGTGATAATCGAAACAATGTTACCGTGAGCAGTAGTGATGGAAAAACAGAGAATTCCAGTGCTTCACGAGTATACATGGAAACCAGTAAGATTATAATTGCTATTCCAAGATTTAGAGTCAGCATGATATCCATGAAAAACGTTGGCACAGGAATAATCATTACGATTAGAATTCCTACGACACCGAGTACAATAATCAAATCACGCTGTTTTGAAAGACTATTGATCACAGGGTTACTTAATATGTTCTGCATCGAAGATGCTACATTTGGAGAATTCAATTTTTCCCGTCCTTAATTTTAAGGATCACTTTTTTGACATTTTTATTATTTTTTGTGTCCTGAACCGTCACAGAAACAGTATCAACACAGGTAGTATCTCGTGCGATGTACTTGAACATTGAAGGTTGCGTTTTGGTAATTTTTGCTTTTACAAACGATTCACATGCAATAGAGATTGAATCATTCTGGGGATCAATGGCAAATATATTAATTCCAACAGTATCCGGATAAGTTGCAGAATCGACAATATCTTTCTGCATATTTTTATATACGATGTTTCGCAATGTTATACTATCTAATACAGGCTCTGGTTGATAATTTTTAATATAAATCATGTAATCTTTTGAATATACACCATCGACAACAGACAAACGCACTGTATCAGTTCGCTGTATTGACGAAGTTTTGATAACGATTCTATTTGCTATACTGGAACTTATCATTGTTGAATCAAGAACCTTCCAGGTAAATTTAGCAGTATCGGCTTTGTCGAGATCCCGAATCCAGCATGTAATAATAATCTGCTCTTTAAAAAAAGCTGAATACATCGCAGTATCTTTTTTAGAAATAACATTATTAACAGTTATACTATCGAAAACCGGGAATAAATCAGCTACATTAAAAACTATAATGGATTTGGTTACCAACTCGTTGTCTGAAACAGAAATGGTAATTGTGTCCTTCAAAAGCTGGTTTGGTGTAGTATACACAACTGAGAGTCCTGTATCAGTTTCAAGTTTTCCTGCTTTTGCTTTCCAGCTGCAAATTAATTTGTTGCTATCCGGGTCGTAAACTGATACAGTAATTTTTTTACTCAAATTTCCGGCACCGGATAATGATGTTACCGCAGTATTGGTATCGTTAACAATAACTGAATCAATCTTTACGCTTTTAATAACTGGTGGTTTGTTAACTATTCCTTTCCCAATCACGATGTAACCGATGGTACTATCCATTCGTGTATCAGTAAGTACAAAACGTACTGTATCAACATAGTTTATTATCCTGGTAGCCGCGCTTTTACTAACGGCTGTAGTACATATTACGACTGCATTCAAATTGTTAATCGTATCAATTTTCAACAGGTTTCGTTTCAAATTCCATTTCACTGTTTTTATTGAATCATATGTATCATGACAAAACAACCGGAATTTCAACGTATCCAGCTTTTCATAGATTACATTTACATATCCATTATTAAATTTATATATTTTTGAGTTAATATTAATACTATCAATCACCGGTGGGATATTTGGATAGGTACGTTCCAGAAAAAGAGCTTTAACAACCTGACCTTGTGCATGATCAAAAATTGAAAATATAATTGTATCTTTAAATGGTCCAGCAGGACAGGGATAACTCACATGAAATGGATCACCAGCATATTTTTCAAGTGGAAAATTGTTACCGGAAATTATCATTTCAGGTGTTTTTCCATCCAGATCACGTGCGTACATTTTTAAATGTAGTGTCAAAATTGAATCATGAGCATTAAATTTCCATGTAGTTTCGGTTGGTCTGAAGGTTCTTGTACTGACCTTTAAGCTATCTATCACCACCGGTAAATTGCTGACTTTAACAATCACACTGTTACTCTTTTTGATATTTCCACCCATACCTACAAATACCGTATCATAAAAGGCATTATCAGAAGTATCTTTTATCCGGGGAAATTTTTCCCAGCTGAGGTATGTAGTGAATTTTTTCCCCTTTTTCAGCATCGTGGAATCAGCAGCCAGAAAAATACCGCTACCTGTCCGCCAGGTTAAATCAGTAAACGATACCGTATCATTCGTTTCCACAAAGGTCAGAATAGGGTCGCCAGTGAAATTAGCTGTTGTATTCCCGGAATTTTCAAGATAGAGATGTATCATATAGGAGTCAGCATTATCAACTGGCATCGGTGTACAGATCAATAAAAATACCAGAAATGCCCAACAAACTTCTCTTACAAACATATTCATGCTGCATTCCTGCTTTTTAATTTGAAAACATATGCTAAAATTTCTGCAACTGCAGTAAAAAATTCCACAGGAATTGGCGAACCTTCCACAACTTTGTCGTACATAGCCCGTGCAAGAGGCTTATCTTCAACAACTGGAATCCCATGTTCTTTTGCGGTCTGTTTTATTTTTGCAGCAATAAGTCTTTTTCCTTTTGCGACTACAATCGGAGTATCACTTTCAAGTGGCTCGTATCTGATTGCTATAGCTAAGTGAGTCGGGTTTGTCACAACTACGGTTGCCTTTGGCACCTGTTCCATCATTCGCCGTCTTGCCATTTCACGTTGAAGAGAGCGTATGCGGGATTTCACCATAGGATCTCCATCCATCTGTTTACGTTCTTCTTTTACCTCCTGTTTAGTCATTTTCATCTGTCTCTCATGCTCAAATCTTTGCCAGACATAATCAAATATTGCAATAATTATCAAAACCAGAGATATTCTTATTATTATATCAAAAGATGTTTGTAAAATAAAGCTCCAAATAATCACTATCGATGCATCGGCGAGCAACACCATTTGATTAAATGCGCTTTTAATTGTGGTCCAGGCAACAATAGAAATGATAGTCAGTTTTAAAAGATTTTTTATCAATTCAACAACAGATCGCATTGAAAACAAACGTTGAAATCCACTTAACGGGTTTATTTTTTGGAAATTTGGTATCACAGGTTTTAAGGTAAATAAAAATCCAAATTGAATAACGTTTGCAACGACGCCAATAAAAAGTATACTGCCAATTATCGGCAGTGAACATTTAAAAAAGATCACAATAGCTCCTCTAATCAATAAAATCAGTTTATCCATACTTATCTGTTTTTCAAATGAAAAAGAGATGTATCTTTCTATTAAAATCAATAAATTATTCTGCATCCAGGGTCCGGTCACTTTAAGCATACAGACAGCTGTCAGTAATACAAGTACAGAGTTGACTTCAGTACTCTTTGCTACAGTCCCTTTCTCTCGTGCTTCCTGTCGTCTTTTATCAGACGGTGACTCGGTCTTTTCCTCTGAACTTTCTTCAGCCAAAATTGGTCCTCCGTCTTCAAGCCATCAATCTGATCAATTTATTAATATCTATCATCAATAGTTCAAAAGTTTGTTTGAATAGAGTTGATAACATTGGTAAAACAAGAATTGCTGTAAGTAATCCGGTAACTATTTTAAGCGGCATTCCGACAAAAAATATATTTATTTGTGGTACTGTTCGAGCGACAACACCAAGAGCCACCTCGGTAATGATTAATGTTACAAATATCGGTGCTGCGAACTTAATTGCGCACGTAAATATTCCGCCGAAAATTGAAATGAAACTGGCAACAATTCCGGCATGTTCAAATTTTAATCCAGTCAGAGGAATAATTTCGAAACTTTGTTTAATTGCGAGAATAAAAAAGTAGTGTCCATTAAACAGAAGGAATAGAAGTGTAAAAATAATGACCTGAAACTGACCAAATACAGTCACAGGTTCTTCATTAAATGGATCTACAAGTTCAACAAATCCAAATCCGATTTCACTGTCTATTAACCATCCCCCAAATTGAATCGCTGTGAAGAGCATAGATGATACAAAACCTATAAACAAGCCGAAAGCTACCTCTTTCAATACCGAAAGAATAAACCCTGTAAAAACCGGTGATTGCTGAATAATAGTATCTTTAAAAGGGTAGATCTGAAAAATAATGAGCGATAGAATCAACCAGAAAGCAACTTTTCCCTGAACAGGAATTGATTGAGAACCAAAGACCGGCATGAGCGCCATTATAGTACTGATTCTTACGAAAACAAGAAGAAACGTTTCTATCTCATGTACTCCAAAAGGTGTGTTCATTGATGGCCAATCTTTCCAATCAGTTCGAATAATGATATTGTGTATTCCACAATCTTTAACAACATCCACGGCATCAATACAATAAAAACAAATACCATTGATAATATTTTTGGAATGAATGTCAATGTCATTTCGTGAATCTGTGTAACCGCCTGAAAAATACCAACTACTAACCCGACTATTAATCCGACGATCATTACAGGACCTGATACAAGCAATGTTATCCACAAAGCTTGTCTTCCAATATCAATTACCATTGATGGTTCCATAATTATATTCTCGATCAGAAATTTTTTAATTAAATGAAATAAGTAATTGTTTAACTATTAAATGCCACCCATCAACAAGTACAAACAGGATAATTTTAAAAGGCATCGATATCATGACAGGAGGTAACATCATCATCCCCATTGATAATAATATGCTGGCGACTACCATATCTATCACCAGAAAAGGGATGTACAGAATAAATCCAATAATGAAACCGGTTTTTAATTCTCCGGTAATAAAGGCGGGAATTATTACTTCCAGTGGAAGGTCATCTACATTACGAGGGGTTTTCGCTTTTGAGATCCTTACAAATAACGCAACATCCTTTTCACTGACTTGCCGCAACATGAAGTTTCTTACCGGTTTTATCGCAATATCTACAGCTTCCTTAAATTGTATTTTTTCTGATAACAGGGGCTGAATTGCATTTGTATTGATTTCATTGTATACAGGCATCATAATGAAGAATGTTAAAAATAGTGCCAGCCCAGCCATAATCTGATCTGGTGGCATTGTCTGGGTTCCTAATGCTCTTCTTAAAAATGAAAGTACAATTATAATTCTTACAAAAGAGGTCATCATGATCAATATTGAAGGCGCAATTGCAAGAATCGTAATCAAAAACATTATTTGGAGTGCAACTGATACATCACCGGGCTTTTCTGCATTAGCAACTGATAATGATACTTTTGGTAGGATTTGAGCAAACGTATCTGAGCATTGAAAAAACAGTAATAAAATACATGCTGTCATTATTCTGTAATTGAACAGACTTTTATTTCCAGCACTTATTACATTTAAAATTTTTTTACTAAAGTTCATTAATTAGCCTGCCGATATCGATAAAGAGGAGGTAGATTAAAAAAGTTCAGGAATTTTTTTTAAATTTCCCCATAAAAGAATTTAACGCATCTTTAAACTGAATAATTGCATTCCCATCCTTAGATGCTGAAATCAACTCGATAGCTTTTTGCCCTTCAATTTTCTCGATAAGAAGCATTGACTGTGGACTTTGCCCGATAACATATACAGCATCTGCTATTCTGACCATTGAAATATTTCTGTTTTGTGAAAGAGGAAGAATTTCCAGAAGATCCATCGATCCGGCTCTGTTATTTCTTACTGTCCCAGGTAAACCTATTTTTTTAAAAACCCAGGCGATGACCACAATTAAGATTACGACAATTGTTAAATAAAAAAATATCCTCATTAAAATTGACACAATATTTCCATGTTCATCCTGTTTATTTTCAACAGTGCTGTTTTCATTAACAACATCAGTATTCAGTTCACTTTGCAATACTTCCATATCAAAACCACTGTTTTTGTTTTTCAGTGCGAACGTAGTATCAGCAGCATGTACAGATAAAATGATTAGACAAAGGTAAATAATCGAAACAGTTACAGACTTAGAAATACTTGTTAATTTTTTTCTCACTTTTGATTCATCCGATAGTAAAACAATTTTAAAATATTTTCGTTAACGTAAACTTTTAATACGTTCCTCAGGTGAAACCAGAGAAACTATTCGAATTCCAAAATTTTCATCAATTACAACGACTTCACCTCTTGCAACAATTTTATTATTTACAAGAAGATCAACCGGCTCACCTGCAAGTCGATCGAGTTCAACGACTGATCCTGGTGCCAGCTCCAGAATCCTTTTAATTGACAATATCGATCTGCCAAGCTCTATGCTTACATCCAGTTCGATATCCAGAAGCATTCCGATATTTTCCTGTGGTGCATTTATCGGTTGCCCGGCTAGATTCGTTTCGGTAAAACGTGATTCCGAAGAATCAAATGATGTCACCCGTGAGAGGTCATCCAGTTCAGACATGTTCAGACCAACATTGCTGGATCCTCCCCCCATGGAACTTGAATTTTTTCCGACAGATTCAACGATCTGATCTGCCAGGGATGCGGGTACCAGTATGGAGATCCACGAATCATTAAATCCTTCGATTGTTAGCTCAGTAAGCAGCATATCGAGTGAACCGGCATCAAGCGGAGGATTGTCAAGATCGAACTCGTTTACTGTAATATTTCCAGCTGATAATTGGATACCACGATCGCTCCCCATAACATTGGTAAATGCCCCCATAACCTGATTGAATAATTCACCGATAGCATCTTTATGATCCTCACTATACTCGGCAGATCCATCCCCCATCATCATCAGGTCCGAAAGAACAGCGACATCATTCTTTTTTATCAAAACATAAAATTCACCTTCAAATCCAGCCTTAAAGGATAAAGCGAGAGAAACAACAACCGATTGGATTTTTTCCTGAATTGCTTGATAAGAAGCTGATTCGGCTTCGCTTGCCGAAAATTTTGTAGACTTATTTAACACTGTTGAAATAACCGTTGAAGCCTGAGTACAAAATATTTCGAAAATATCATTCAGAATCGGAAGTTTATCCTGTTTGGATTCACTTCCAGAACCGAAATCCAATACCCCTGAACTGTCAGTGCCCAGCCCTTCTGAGTTCAACAACGCATCAATTTGTTCCTGAGAAAGAATATCACTCATCGCAACCCGGGACCTCCTTCTCAATTATCTTTGTAATGCGGACAGCTTTTTTCCGTCCAATAATACCTGATCGTGCAGCCATTTTTGTTTTTCCTTCAATCTGAATCAACAAGTCACTGTCATATGGTTTATCAAGACAGAGAACGTCACCCCGTTGCAGCTGCAGAAGATCATTAATTGTCAACGTTGTATTTCCTATGACACTTGCAACAGTCAGATCGATTTGTTGTATTTCATCCTCTAGAACAGATCGGGTTTCCTGCGTTGAAGTACTTTGTGAAGACATCCAGGATTCACCGGAGAGGTTATTTATAACACTTTCGAGCAACATGTATGGAAAGCAGATACTCATCAAACCCGATGCATTCTGCATTCGTACTTCCAGAGATATCAGAATTACCGTTTCACCGGGCGGTGCAATCTGTACAAACTGTGGATTTGTTTCATACGCCTCAATCTTTGGACTGAAAACACCTACATGTTCCCATACATCTTTTAAATCGCTTAAACTTCTTTCTACAATTCGATGTATTACATTCTGTTCGATAAGTGTGAGTTCTCTGTTTTGTTCAGATGGCCTGCCCTGCCCTCCGAATAGTCGATCAATAATAAAAAATACCAGTGAAGGATTAATTTCAAGTATAGCATTCCCTTCAAGGGGTTCCATCTTGAAAACATAGATACAGCTGGGATTTGAAATTGACATGACAAATTCGGAATATGTTAATTGGTCAACACTGACCAGTTCGATTTCAACAAAAGTTCTTAAAAAATTTGTCAATGTAGTAGAAAACTGACGTGCATACCCTTCATGAAGGTTTTGCAGCGTCCGCATCTGATCTTTCGAAACGCGGTCGGGTCTTCTGAAATCATAAAGAGAGAGTGACTTCTCCATTTCCATCGAATCACTTGCAGAAGCAGGTCCTCCAATAAAAGAGGAAGGCTGGGATTCAAAACTTGAAACCTCAGGTGGCGCTTCAGCTCCTCCGGCAGAAACTGCGGAAAGTAACGCATCTACTTCTTCCTGTGATAGAATATCACTCACTAAAATTAACTCCTTGAATTGTTTACTGAATTATGAATGATATAAACATTACCTCCCGGATCTCTCCGATTTTTGATGGCAATGTGTTGTTAATCATTCTCAGCATATCTTTACCAATACGATCCTGTGCATCGGGCTCGGTTACTTCTACCAGTGTTAGTTTTGACAAATAAGTCATTAGAATACTTTTAAACTTTGGTTCTCTTCTTGTCAGCTCAGCTCCCAGCTCCGGGTACTTCTGGTCATCATATTCAAAAAGAACGGATGCTTTCAGGAAGCGCTCTCCATCAGTTCCGGCAATATTTACAATAGCCTCGATCGGTTTTTCGGTGGTCGCTCCCATTTGCGTGGATGTTTCCATAACCTGTTTCAATGAATCAGCACGCATTTTTTCCCGTTCTTTCTCAAGATCTTTTGGACGTGTTGCCTGTATTAACAAAAATGCGATAAGAGTATTCAGGATCAGAACACCTGCAATGATACCAAAAAACAGTATTTTGCTATTTTTACCTTCTGAGGGCTTCGCAGCTTTTGCTTCTCCCTCTTCTTTTTCAGTGTTTTCAGCACTGTTATTCATAATTTCATCCTCTCAACAATGTTCTTTGTCATTCACTCGAAGGCATTTGCATGTAGTCAACGTATATTTCGATTCGCCTGTTAATTTTTCTGTTTTCCTTAGAGGTATTAGGAAGTAATGGCCGGTATTCCCCATAACCTACAGCGCTTAACGTGGAAGGGTCGATTCCTCCATTCTCAGCAAAAAACTTTACAACGTTTAAAGCTCTCGCTGCGCTCAACTCCCAGTTTGAAGGATATTTTGATGTATGGATAGGTGTATCATCAGTATGACCTTCAACCCTTATTTTTGTACCTGGGGTACGATTGATAATTTTTGAAATTTCAATAAGAGTCGCAACAAGTTCAGGTTTGACATCAGCATCCCCCTGGTCGAAACCAACAGGATCTGCAACTTTAATTGCAATCCCGTTTTCAGTCACCTTTACTTTAATAGCATCATCCAGATTTTCCTCTTTTACAACCTTTTTAATTTTCATTGCAGCATCGATTGCCATATGTTTGTTCTGTTGATTCCCACCTAATCGTGGTATAAGAATATCCTGTGTTATAACTACTGATGGATAAGATTCAAGAACGCCACTGAATGCATTCATGAAGGATGATGAAGCAACATTAAACTTTGCCGGATCTATTGTTGACATAGCTAATAACATGACAAAAAAGCATAAGAGCAATGTGCACATATCTCCCCAGGTGAGCATGTATGCAGGAGCACCTTTCGGGCATTCATGTGATTTCTCTCTACCAGCCATAAGCTCCTCACTTCCCAGTCTGCCGTTCTTTCATTGCTGAAACTCTCAATCTTGGTTCTAAAAACGCAGTCAATTTTTGCTCAACAATTCTGGGGTTATCACCCGATTGCAAAGACATTATTCCTTCAAGCATCAATTCTTTTATCAGTATTTCCTTTCGGGAAAATGTTTTTAATTTTTCTACCATCGGAAGACAAAAAACATTTGCCAACACTGAACCATAAAAGGTTGTTATAAGCGCAACAGCCATATTTGGTCCGATAGATGAAACATCACTCATATTTCCAAGCATGAGTACCAATCCAACCAGGGTACCAATCATTCCAAATGATGGCCCCATAGAACCCAGAAAGTCGATGACTTTTGCACCTTCTTCATGACGTATTTCTGTAAATGAAATTTCGGTAGAAAGAATATCTTTAATAAGATCCGGTTCTGTTCCATCAACTGCCAGTTGAATCCCTTTTTTAAGAAATTCATCCTTAATTTCAGCAGCCCTGGCTTCAAGTGCAAGAATACCTTCCCTCCGCGCTTGCTCTGCGAAGTCAACCAATTGCCGAATTGTCTCAACAGGAGTAACATTTTTTGCAATAAAAGCATTTTTTATGACATTGACAGAATTTAATATTCTTGACAATGGAAAGGCAGCTATCGTACCTGCAATAGCGCCCCCAATGGTGATATAAACCGATGGCAAGTCTATAAATGCGGCAATATTTTGAGGTTTAATTCCAAAAAGAATTAATATTAAAGCACTACCCAGTCCCACAATGATTGCTATATCCATATTCTACGGACCCTGCCAAAATTCAAAAAATCAGTTATTATTTCAACCCTTCTCTTCAGGAAGATCCGAGGCTGATTTTTGCATAACCTGAACGTATTGATGACATAACTGTTTATATTTTATAGTTTTGCGCACTATATCTTCAAGGCTGTTCTTCACCATGAGCTTCTTACCTGTTGTGAGCGCAACAATTGTATCTGGTGTCGATTCGATAGTTTCTATTAAATCGGCATTTAGAATAAATTCCTGCCCATTGAGTCTTTTTAATGCGATCATTTAAGAATTCCTTCTAAATTCACATTTTAACCATTCGATCTGCCCTGGCGATTGAGACGCCCGGCCGGACGCCTCTACCGCCTGGCGTTTTTACAGGGTGATTGTCCCTGCTACCGCAGCAGATCTGACATTAAACACCTCAATGGTACAATTCATTGATATTTAATGCAAGTGCGAAGATTCACCCCGCACTTTTTATCACCTTATAAGCTGTACTAACTCCTGCAGCATCTGGTCACTGGTTGTAATCACTCGAGCGTTTGCCTGATAACCACGCTGTGTTGTGATCATATTCGTGAATTCTGTTGCAAGTTCAACATTTGACATTTCAAGTGCGCCTGGTTTTACTTTTGTTGCGGAACCAACACCAGGCTGTAATAAAACACCTTCACCAGAGTTATTTGAAACAGCAAACATGCTATCACCCATCTTCATCAAACCTGCTGGATTATTAAATTCAGCGACATAGATGGTTGCAATGGATTTGGAAATACCATTTGTGTATATACCAGATATTTCACCTGTTTCATCAATTGAAATCTCCTGCAGTTTTCCCATGGGATATCCATCCTGCTCCCTTGCTACAGTGGTTGACGGGGAACGGAACTGTGTAATTCCGCGATAGGAACCCGGAGTCCCAACGTTCAAATTCAATGAAACGATATTTGAACCATTCATTGGATCAAATCTGAAATTGGTTGCGTTGTCATCAAATGTAAATGCTGAAGGCGACCCGTCCTGACCGAACGTGATTCGTCCTCTATTACCACTGATAATCTCTTCTCCTCCCTCAGTGGTAATCTCCCATAACCATTCATTTGGCTGACCGGAGTGTGTCAATGTTGTTGTAATAGAGTGAGCATCGCCGGACTCATCATATACCTGTATCGATGTGCTGTGAACACCAGTATCACGGGCAGCCTGAATTTCAGTAAACGTCATATTGGCATTGAATCTGGTAGGAGCTGGAAGTGCTCTGTCTGAATTCGTTGCTGAAATTGAGACTGATGTTATCGCAAAAGGAGTTTCGGGCTGACCCCGGATAACTATTGCACCATCAGGGATACGATCATCATCGGTATTTGTCATATTTATGCTTACCGATTGATTATCATACGGAGTACCATCAGTTTCCGGAAGGCTGAAAGCCTGTTGAATGAGATTAAGCAGATCAGCAACAGTCCTGACTGAATTAGGATCGGTTGCCACAGGATTGTCGTATATAGCAGACATTGTAGGTATCATACGTCCACCTACTCCACCATTGACATTAACAACATCTCCGGGAGACAATCCCAGTGCCTGTCCGGAAGCATCGAACACATCACTCAGCAGATCCGTTTCCTCAGCTGGAACCCGAAGACCACTTACTGTATAGGTTGATCCGCCACTTATCGTAGGCGGAAAATTCAATGCATTTGAAACATACGAATTAGATCCTGGACGAGTACTTCGTATTTGTAACCCGGAAACTGATGTACCCGGATCAAGAGTTGTATTAACAGTTAAGTTACCACCTGCTGCTGACACCGTAATAAAACCACTTCCAGTAACATTCCGAATATAGGTCTGAACATCTGCTGCCAGGTCTGCTAACGTTGACGTATCTGTAACTGTAAACTGCTCCGGGTCTTCTCCACTCACCGAAATCAAAAGACTGTCACCGACCTGAATACCGAGATCGTTTCCGTCTCTGTCAAACAACGATGTCAATCTGTCGGTGTCCTGAGCCTGAGTGATGTAACGATTTGAATAAGTTATCGTACCAAGACCTTCAGAATCAGAATCCAGGTTACATGAATACTTCACCTCAGTAGTTGCTTTTGCAGGAGCTTTTTCTCCGTATGGAATTCTTAAATCACCAATGGGGGTACCAGCCGGGTATGAACCATCCATTGCTGCCATTTTTCCCTGAAGTGTATATCCATTTGTTGGTGATACAAGACGGCCATTTCCATCCATTTGTAATCCACCATTTCTGCTGTAAAACCGACCCTCACCATTTGAAAATGCAAAATAGGCATTTCCTTCCAAAGCAAGGTCTGTAATTTGTCCAGTGGTCTGAAGATTTCCCTGGGTGAGTAATGTATCGATGGAACCGACAGACATTCCAAGACCCACCTGCAGCGGGTTTGTTCCGCCGGCATCTCCGGCAGGTCGTGATGCACCTTGAAGTAGCTGTGCCATAGATTCTTCAAAGGTGACTCTACCGGATTTAAACCCGACAGTATTGACATTTGCGATATTGTTTCCTGTGACGTCCATCGATACCTGATGGTTTCTGAGTCCGCTGATGCCAGAATAAAGAGATCGTACCATAGCTGCCTCCAGATCAGCATTGCACCTGTCAACTTTACCGTATCAATCGATCTACGGCTATCACTTCAAAAGCTGCTTCGCTTTCGTCCAGTAATCAATCAGCAAGTACAGCGCTATCAATGTTAGTGAAAATGTTATTGTTCAAGCTTTTTCCATCCATGGCAGTTACTACCGTCCTGTTCGGGACATTAACAATAAAAGCACAGTTTTTCATTAATATTAACGAATCCCTTGCACCTTTTTCTGCAGCTCCCGCTACTGCCTTTTCAAGTTTTCCAATTATCTCCTCGTTCATTGGTATATTTCTGCTTCTAATTCTTGTTGACGCATGAGCTGAAAATTTAAGACCATCGATTTTTGACTTTAAAACATCCGCGAAGGAACCTGCTCCGGTTGTGCGAGTGTCAGTTGTACCCGCATTTTCCCGATTCCTGATTCCATTTCCTGCTGTAGCACCGTACCTGAACGATTCGATGCGTTTATTAATGTCATTTCCGTTTGAAATGGAATTTGTATTCATAGTATTACCCCACAATCCCTTTCATTAAGCATCTATACTCAGTATATCAGATACATTAACATAGACACCATTTACTTTCAGCTTCATGCTGCCGCCAGCATCTGTAATTCCATCAACCCTCCCTTCCACAAATGAATACAGATATGGATTACTTTCCTGACCATCTATCTTCAGGGTATACCTGCCCTTATCAGCATACGTTCCATCTGATTTTTCACCATTCCATGTAAGTGTTGCAGTTCCATCGCCATCGTTAAGACAGCTTTTTTTCATTATTATATTTCCCAATGAATCAACAATAGAAACCTGCACACTGTCTGCACCTCCAGTGTTGATCTTAGCAGTTCCGCTGGTTGTTTCATTGGGCTGTGTTGCCAGATTAATAGTACCGGATTTAACCTGAACACTTTTACCTATAAGAGAAATTGCACTGTTTCCACCTGAAAATCCTGTGTCCATACCAGCACTGCTTCCTCCCGCGACATCAAGGATTTTTCCTATTGACAGTTCCTGATCGCCGACCTGTACCATGGCCCCTTCACTTGTAAACCTAATACCACTGGCTTTGTCTTCAACAAATGCGCATACGGATGGATCGTTCTCCTCGTTTTCGAAATGGATTTCATACTTCTTTGATGGAACAGTTTTACCCTTATCATCAGTTCCATCCCATTCCACAGTAGCTTCACTGGAAGAACCACTCTTCTTTACTTCAATTGATCTGATCAGGTTCCCATCAGCATCTTTGATCTGCATAACCGAAGATTTATTACTGCCAAGATCTACTTTTAATTTAACACTCTTTCCTGCAGATGCGGTCCAATCAATTTCAGTCTGCTTCAATCGGACCTGTTTACCGATAAGTGAAACAGCAGATGTATTGGTAATCGACTGCGCAGCATAATTCTGTGCTTTTACGGTTCCCTGAAAAGATTCATCCAGTTTGGTAATAGCACTTTCAATATTTGAACTGCTTTCCATCGATCTGAATTGTGCCAGTTGAGAAACGAATTCGGTATTCTCCATCGGATTCATGGGATCCTGAAAACGAAGTTGCGTTACTAGTAACAGAAGAAAATCATCTTTACCTAAATCATTTTTTGATTTAAAGAGATCGGTTGTCCTGTCACCGGTTGCAACACTGGTCGACGCATCAACTGCCCCATCTTTTACAGATGCCTTAACTGTATAAGGATCTGTTTTTGCTGTTAATGTATCTATACCTGTTGTAAGTGCCATAATTACCTCTCATGCATAATATTCAATTGAGTTGGTACCATACCTGTTACCGGTATCGCTTCCGGTAAACAAGCGCTCATTTCGTGACTCTGCAACTTGATCCTTTTCCTGATTCTGTCCAGCTGGCAATCCAGCTGAATTCTGCTGTTGCTGATGTTGCTGTAAATCCCAGCCTTTTGAGTTATTATTATCATGTCCAACACTTACATCGATCAATCCTGAAGAGATGTTCTGACTGGCAAGTGCATCTTTCAGAACTTGTAAATTACTTTCAACAATTTCCTTGACGTGCTGAGATTCAACCTGGATTTTTGCAAAAACGATATCACCTTCCATTCGTATTTTCAGACTAACTTCACCCAAAGCTTCCGGACGCAACTGAATTCTGACTTCGTTACTGCCGGATCTTATCGCTGAAGTCAATTTGCCGCTTATTTGCTCCATAATTGCAGGCTCATCAGCCATACGACCAAGCGCCGAGGAGAGTTTATCCTGTGAGACCACCTGCACCGCATCTACTGAAAGTGCTTTGACATCGGTTGTGACAGAAAAGTCAGGTAATTCAGGACTATTAATGTCATCCTGAAGGATCGCTGCATCTGCGGTCAAAGTCCCGATCAGCTCATCCTTTTTTTCCGTTTGTCCATCCCCGATCAAATCTGCCGGTTTTTCTTTTGGGTCAACTTTAAGTAACGTCCTGTATGTTTTTGTGTCTAAAAATTCTGTCGCACTCCGGTCGTTCTCCTGTACGTTTGAAACAAGTTCAGAAAACACTATTTTATTTTTCCTGTCATTTGTTACAGGTACAGATCCATTCTCTGTTTGATCGATCATTTCAAGTGCTTCTCCAAACACATTTTTCATCTGCTCGACCGATGTGATAATTGTTGATGGATCAACAGCCTGATTCAAGCCTGTCATCGGTGACTGCTGACTGAGTTCCGCGACCTTTGCTTCAACATCATTGCTTACCCCCAGAAGCTGTACTCCCATCTGGAATTTGAACAATTCAACTTTGAGAGCTGATGACAATTCAGAAGTAGTTTGCTTGTCAGAATCAGTAGAATCAGATATTAGCTCACTACTATTTTGAGATAACATTTGGGATGCAGGAGTATCTTTTCCCTGCGATTCGAGAGCAATTGCAATCTGTTTTACTGCATAAACAATCTCAGCAAGTTCTTCAACTGTTGAAGAATTTGCATTAGTAATATCAAGCTTATCCAGACCACGATCCGGCAATCCGAGCAGCTCGGTTATTGAACGCAACGCATCCTTGATCAGATCAGACCCATTTTCAGCGATTTCTTCGACACCATCGCCTGTTTCACCACTTATCTTTGATAATTGAGTTAGCAATTCGTTACCTGTTACCCCGAGAATCTCACCCAAGATTTCCAGGTTGACCTCACTACTCTCACAATCCACTTCATTTTGCGGACCTTCATGATTACTGTCATTTACCTTTGCCTGTTTATTACATATAGATATTTTTGCATATAAATCGGTAAAGTTACCACCATTTACACCATTCGAAGAAAACCCATCACAATCATCAGCCTTTTCACTTTTTTTCGTGAAGTCCATCTTCCCCGAAACTTTGCCAGGATTACTCCCCCGCATGCCGGGTAATAATGCATCAATCATAGTCCACCTCCTTTCATAACCACCTCTAAGTTTATTTCAGATTCGCAATTTTCTTACTTATCGACGCAGCCTTTTCGGTAGGCAAAAACGCAAGTATCTTTGCCTTCTGCCGGTCATCATTGATCATTTTCAATATTTTAGCTACATTACTATCTGTAAGAGTACCGAGAATTTCAGCCGCTTCTGCCGGTTTCATTGCTCCATAGACCTTTGCTAAATTACGCATTTTTCTGGTATCAAGAGAATCATTCTGCATCACCAGTTTTTCAAGTTTTTTTCTTTCCTGCAGCAACTCATCCCTTTGCGTTTGTAGTTCCTGCTGCATCTGCTCTATCCTGAGACGCTGATCATTCAAACGTTCTTTCTGCTCATCGATTTCCCCTCGTTCCTTCTGTAATGCCTGAAACGTTTTTGAATTAACAAGTGCAATTGAATCCTTTCTGGCAGATGCTTTAATTACTTCAGATTGTTTCTTATTTTCTGCTTTTTCTGAAACCCCACTTTCAAATACAATTTTTGCTGTTCCGGTCGCGAAAAGCAGTATCGTATACATAACCGGGAACGAAGTAAGCATTACCAGTGCAATTATTATAATGTCTTTTAGTTTAAGGTTCATACTACCTGCATCCATCCATTCGATACTTTGCGTGAGATAACTTACGCAATACTCATGCCTGAATAATAAAGCGAGGAAAATAAACAGTTCTTTTTTTAAAT
Source organism: Chitinispirillaceae bacterium (assembly GCA_050301235.1). Classification (GTDB taxonomy): domain Bacteria; phylum Fibrobacterota; class Chitinivibrionia; order Chitinivibrionales; family Chitinispirillaceae; genus JAFGIN01. The sequence goes on from JBNKZD010000054.1 coordinate 23,680, forward strand.
CAATGGTTTATATAATAGTGTACTGTACTGAACATCAGTTGTCCACGGATAGAAGCAAAATCAGAGGAATCAATTTCCATATTACAGGGGAAAAAAGTTCCCCTGTAATTTCAGGCTGCCCGGGACCGGACAGTATAATGGATTGTCTGTGCACAAATCAAACCATTATGTATGTAGAACGTCTCAGTTCCATCATCGATATAATAGTCATCGCCTTCTGCCTGCCATTCCAGGAACGCGATATCACCTGCATATCGTTTGGTAGTATATAAAAAATCCGCATCCTGCATTTTTTTATTTAATGTATCAAGTACACTCATAACCCCATCATACCCGTAAAAAATACCTTCCGAAGTGATTATGATACATTCCGGAGAATAGTTTTTCTTAATATCAGGTTCATCTTCCCAGTTAAGCCTCATCAGCAGATGGCTTTCAAATACGTCTTTTGTTGAACGTGTCATACACATCCTTTAATAAACTTCAAAGGGGACTTGTTTGAAGAAATAAATTGCAAGACACAATCCAATGACCTTGATTTTTTGAGCGGATAAACCCTCAGGGCTCGAGATTATTATCTCAGATCGATCTTTGGTGAAGTGGAACCATTGTGCGCGTTGGCTGCTTTAAGCAATTTCACAATTTGTTGATTACCATAAGCAAGAGCATAATCAAGCGCAGTACGACCTCTATCATTTTCAAGGTTAACATTAGCACCGGCTGAAATCAGATATTCCACCACACTGGTATGACCATTAGCTGAAGCATACATCAATGCAGATCCCAGAATTCTGTTCTGAGCATTAATATCAGCTCCAAACAGTACCAGCTCATCAATAATATCAACATATCCCTTAGATGCGGCAATAATAAGTGCAGTGCTTCCATAATCATTAACATCATTTACATTTACATACTTTTTAAGCAGCAGTTCACGAACCTTTTCAATTTCGCCATTCCTGGCATATGCCATCAGAGGTGAATACCCATCCGGTGCTTTTGATAAAAGCAGCTTTTCCAGTTGAGGAAACCGGTATTTCATTGCAAGCATCAGCGGGGTGTTACCATTCTTATCTTTTACATTAACATTCGCACCAGCTTCCAGAAGTAATGCAGCTGCCGGAACCCGGTTATTTTTACATGCAATAAGCAGAGGCGTTTCACCACTATTTTCAGATGCATTACAGTCTGCTCCGCGCCCCAGAAGTAATCGTAATAGTGAAGTATCATTTGCGGCAGCTACATAATGTAAGGCAGTTTTACCCGACCGGTCACGTGCATTTACATCAGCACCAGAAGTGACAAGTAATCTTACTATTGAATATCGTCCCATGGTTAATGCATCGATGAGAGGCGGTTGTTCATACGAATACAGATTAGCACCATATTGCAGAAGTAATGAAACCGAAAGAGAATCACCACGTGCGATTGCCACCTGAAGAGGTGTCTTACCAGCTGAATCAGCAATATCAACTGTAGCCCCCCGAAACAACAGAGCTTCCTCTATCGCATGATGACCATAACTTACAGAGTAGAATAACGCCGTACATCCGTTTTTATCCTGAAGGTCAGGATCTGCTCGAAACCGGAGAAGTACTTCAACATTTTCAAAACACCCCATTGACGCAGAGGTAATCAGACATGTTGTACCGGTACTATCCTGAATATCAGGGTCTATCCCGCTATTTAATGCATATTGGAGAAGTTTGGGGTTACAGGTCCATATTGACTTCAACAATTGTGAATACAAAGTGGAATCACTTGGTAGAACAGAAGAATCGGGGGGTATTTGATTGTCAGGCTGGGCAAACGATGTGAAAAATGAGCTTAAAACAATCAGGATCCAGAACGGCTTCATCATGAACAACTTCCGGTAGATTAAATAACAAGAGAATCACCTGCTGCAGAAAAAAGGTGTTCCGCTATCGCATCAACCTGAGATTTCGAATTAAGGACACATTTTGTTTTCTCAATTTTTATAACGCCTTGTTTATCGAGTTTCTCCAGAAGCTCAGCAATCTCAGAAAGCGGTATATTCAACAAATCCATTATCTCATTCTCCAGAAATTTCAGATTAATTTCATAACCATTATTTCCCGGAATACAATGTTCAGAATAGGAGATTAATGAGATTATGGCGGCTACATGCGAAGTCCGGTCCCCTTCAATAGAACGATTTATTTTTTCATCGACCGATCGAAGACGCTGAACCAGTATCAAAGCAATTTTTTTGAGATAATCAGGAACTGAAGCAAGAATCCGCTGAAACTCTTGAGCTGGAATAATTATAACATCGGTATCTTCCATGGCATACCCGGAAGCAGTCCTCTTCCCTCCATCAATAGAAGCTACTTCCCCTACTACCATGCCACTGCTGACTGTATCAAGATCTATTTCGACATTACCCTCAGTTTTAAAAATCCTTATCGACCCGCTCTGGATGATAAAGAGATCCTGAGATGTATCATTTTGTCTGAATAGATAACTGCCACCTGGGTAACGGACAATTCGTTTATGAAGGTCCAGATTATGCGGATCATTCATAATGATGTCCGTTTAATTTTCGTTAACTGAACGTGCAGTCACAATCCAGGCGTCTGTATATCCATGCTTTTTAATTTTTGAAAGATAGGTTTCCGCATCAATACGGGATTTAAAATCACCTACAAACAATTTAAAGAACGGTGCTTCATATGATAAAAAGAACGGAAGATCCACCTTTCTTTCCATCATTCTTTTCTGTTCCCTCAGCGATTCAACACTGCTCGATGCAAACATTTGGATCCGATATCGAATCTCGAGTCCTGTTGCTGATCGTTCGACCGTTTGAATCACTGTAGGACGGAGCTCCTTGCCAAAATCGGAAGAAGAAAGTCCTATTTCTTTTCCTTGATTCAATGTGTCAAGTAATGTCTGCTGCACACCAGGAGTCGTCTCCGGGACAATAGGAATGGGCTTATCAGCATCTTTTTCAACTGTACTTTCAATTTTTTTATCAATTACTGAATGAGCACAGTTCATCAATGCTACCAAAGCACTGAGAATAAGTATTTTTTTGTTCATAAGTTGTTCTCCTTGATGACGAAAGAGGGTATACAACCAAAAAATTAAATGCTATACTATAATAATCGAAAATAATACTTTGAATTCCAAAGGAAGTCAACAATTTCTACATATAAAAATCAAATCAAAAAAATAAATGATCGAAGCAGCTTCAGTTTCACAAAAAGTCGTATAAATAAATTATACTTTTTAAAACTGATACTGCTGTTTTTAATTATTACTATTCTGACATTTTTAAGTCATCAGGATTTTTCACGACTTTTTCGTTTCTCCAGTATTTTCACACTCTACTTGAATGGTGATTATTCTTTATTCACCTATAAAAATACTGATCGTACACTCGTTACCAGAGTATTTGTCCCCGAAGAACGCATCTCATTTAATTATCCGCAGCTTAAAATTGATTCTCCCTGGGAGTTGTATTTAGTGTCAGATCAAATCGACATGCGTTCATTACCTGGAGAACCACCACGATCAATTCATATCAACAGTGATAGTATCAGAAATGATAATATTCCTAAGCAATGGCCTCTACCCAATATTGGCCATTCGAATTCCATTTATTCACCTGCACAATTTTACCTGGCACCTATTGACACATTGGGTAACCTTCTGTTGTTGAAAATAGATTCATTACTAGTTCTGATCATAAAAAATAATTCAGATATTGACGAAAAAAACATTTCTGCACTCTTTGAAAAAACTGATCTGATAATTATATGCACCGATTCATCACACTACGCCGAATCAATACGCCATAAACTTCGCCCCCGACTGTGCATATCCACATCACCACCACCTCCAGACCATGCTCCACAATCAAACATGGTATTTACAAGCAAGGATGATTGTTCAATCGAATGCAGTGTCTCAGGCAAAAAGTGTATAAAAATAACAAAAATACGTTAGCATTGTATTATATCAAAAACAATTCGACCCAGTGAACGTTTAAGGTGTAGCTCTGGTATTTTAACGTTCCCCAATGAATAAATGATTGAAAAGAGATGATAAATCGAGTTAATTATTTTTAAGATTATGTTTTTTGCAATTGCGGATTGAACGATCCATAACAGAAACAGTATACTATATAATTGAATAAATTATCGGATTTTCTCAAAGCGTTTTTTTATGCCAAAAAAAATAGGTGAAATTTTAGTTGAACATGGAGTCATCACCAAAGAACAACTTCTTGAAGGACTGAAACATCAGACATCAACTGGTGTGATGCTTGGTGAAGCCCTTATTGCAACCGGTGCGATCAGTGATGAAAATGTCATTACGCAATTTTTGTCAAAACAGCTGAACCTTGGAAATCTAAATCTTAAGGATCTTGAGTTTGACCCGGTTGTAGTTGATCTGATCCCCTTTGATATGGCTCAGAAATACAATATCATTGCAATCCAGAAAACAAACCGGATTTTGACAGTCGCAATCAGCGATCCAAAGAACATGTTCATGCTGGATGCAGTAAAGTTTTTAACCGGATGTGCAATAAAACCGGTGCTGGCATCATCGAAAGCTATACAGGAAGCTATCAATCTCAATTATGAATCTTCCAGTGAAGTGGATACGATTCTGAATGATATAAAAGGTGAAAATCTTGAGATCCTCTCAGAAGAAAAGGAGAGCGAACCGGAAGATATTTCATCAGAGATTTCTGATGCTCCAGTGGTCAAATTAGTTAATCATCTGATACTTGAAGCAATCCGCAAAGGAGCCAGCGATATACACATCGAAATGTATCAACGGATTTTACGTGTGCGTTACCGTATCGATGGAACACTTGTGGAGATGACTCCGCTGCCCTACCGGCTCCGTTCATCAGTAATCTCTCGTATCAAGATTATGTCGGACCTGGACATATCAGAGCGGCGACTTCCACAGGATGGTCGTCTGAAAATCCGCATGGGGTATAAAACGGTTGACATACGTGTCAGTATCATTCCAACGATATTTGGAGAAAAAGTTGTGATGCGTATTCTGGATTCATCAAATCTTGTTCTGGATCTTCAAAAATTCGGAATACCCGAACGCGGGCTTCGCAATATAAAAGAAGCACTCAGTGCTCCCTATGGAATGATACTGGTAACTGGTCCTACCGGAAGCGGAAAATCGACAACTTTATATTCAGCGCTCAGTGCACTCAATCAACCCGACATTAACATCATGACCGCAGAAGATCCTGTTGAATACAACATTGATGGTATCAATCAGGTGAATGTCAATAGTGATATCGGTTTGACCTTTGCAGCAGCATTACGGTCATTTTTGCGTCAGGACCCCGATGTTATAATGCTGGGTGAGGTTCGTGACCTGGAGACTGCAGAGATTGCGGTCAAAGCGGCACTTACAGGACATCTTGTTCTAAGCACATTGCATACAAACGACAGTGCGAGTACCTTGACACGTCTTACTGATATGGGGGTCGATCCCTATTTAAGTGCTTCAGCTGTCCGTTTGATTATTGCACAACGGCTGATTCGACTTATCTGTCAAAATTGCAAGACCGAAATTGACCCTGCTAAAAATGATCTCATCCCGTTCCTTCACCTCACCTCTGAAGAGGCGAAAGAGATCAGGCTGTTTAAAGGTAAAGGTTGCTCAATGTGTAACAATACCGGGTATAAAGGTCGCTCAGGGTTATATGAAGTATTGCCGATTGATCAGGCGATTCAGGAATTGATCATATCAAAAGCTCCACCATTTACAATTAAAAGTAAGGCAGTAGCGGATGGGATGGATACCTTGCGCAGTGCAGGACTTAAAAAAATGAGTGCCGGACTTACCACGATCGATGAAGTGATCGGCGCAACTACATGATAAAAACATTTTCAAACCTGAAACCGGAAAGTAATTTATAACTATGCTAACGATGCACGAAATGTTAAAACGGATGTCAGAGCTCAACGCCTCAGACCTTCACCTCACGTCAGGTTCTCCCCCATTATATCGTGTTGATGGGAGTCTGATCCCGACTGAAACAGAAAAATTACAGCCAGAGCAGATTTTAAAGCTGGCTTACAGTATTATGAGTGAGGGTCAGAAGAAAATTTTTGAACAGAAAAAAGAGGTTGATTTCTCTTTTGGTGTTCAGAATCTCTCACGTTACCGTGCAAATGTTTTTCTTCAGCGAGGCTGCTGCAGTGTAGCACTTCGTCAGATCCCATTTTTAATCAAGCCGATCGAAGAACTGGGGCTGCCACCAATAGTCAGTAAATTGACAGAGCGTCCAAACGGTCTGGTTCTGGTTACCGGCCCGACAGGCAGCGGAAAAAGTACAACACTGGCATCAATGGTCGATAAGATTAATACTGAACGTGAGGGGCATATACTTACGATCGAAGATCCAATAGAATTCGTGCATAAACATAAGCGTTGTATTATCAATCAACGTGAAGTGCATCAGGATACCGACTCATTTTCAAGTGCACTTCGGGTCGCACTGCGTCAGGACCCCGATGTCGTTCTGATCGGTGAAATGCGCGATCTCGAAACAATTCAGGCGGCACTCAGTATCGCAGAAACAGGACATCTTACCCTGGCAACACTGCACACCAATTCCGCCGCACAAACGATTAACCGTATCATCGATGTGTTCCCGGCAGAACAGAAAGCGACAGTTCGCGCACAATTATCATTAGTTCTTGAAGGGGTGGTCAGCCAGTCATTGCTTCCAAAAATCGGTGGTGGCAGGGTGATGGCGTGCGAAATTCTTATTGCTACAATGGCGATCCGATCACTTATCCGTGATGATAAAATTCACCAGGTGCAGGGGATGCTGGAAATCGGGCAAAAATTCGGCATGCAGACGATGAACTCAGAATTACTAAGATTGTATAAACGACGATTAATATCAAAAACTGATGCTGTAGGCCGGAGTAATGATCCGGAAACACTGCTTAAAATGATGAACGAAACAGGAACCATGTAATCATATGTTGTACATTAAATCAACATTAATAAATCAGCCGGGGGTCAACTGATGCCGAAATATGCTTATGTTGGAGTTACAGCAACCGGTAAACAGGTTAAAGGTGAAATCCAGGCTGCAAGTAAGAATGAAGTTATCAGTCTGCTCAGGAAGAAAAAACTTCGTCCGGTGACTATAAAAGCAGCTTCAATAGCAATCAACCTTGAATTTCTAAACAAAGTTAAACTACAGGATGTCAGCCGGTTTACACGCCAGTTTTCAGCAATGACAGCTGCCGGATTGCCATTAGTTCAGTGTCTTGACATACTGGCAGCCCAGACCGAAAACAAAAAACTTGCAGCTGCAATCAAACAGATATCCGGGGATATTCAGGGTGGAAGCACACTTGCTGATGCACTTGAAAAGCATCCTACTATTTTCAACTCACTGTACTGCAACATGATTTCTGCCGGTGAAGCATCAGGGAGTCTTGACACAGTTTTGACACGTCTTGCAGATTATCAGGAAAAAGCTGAAGCATTGCGACGAAAAATAAAAGGTGCAATGACTTACCCTGTTATCGTAACGATTGTCGCTATTGGCGCAACTGCGGCGATGTTGACTTTTGTCGTTCCTACATTTGCTCAGATGTTTACCGATGTTGGCGGAGCACTTCCGCTGCCGACACAAATTGTTATGAATATATCCAATTTCCTCCAGAAATATATTTTTCTTCTAATACTGGCGGTTGCCGGTGCACTCGTTGCGCTATCGTATTATTACAAAACGGATAATGGAAAATTAAAAATCGATGGGATAAAACTTAATATTCCCGTATGGGGTGACCTAGAACGAAAGAGCTCTATCAGCCGTTTTGCTCAGACCCTTTCCACACTTCTTACCAGCGGTGTGACAATTCTCGACGCGCTTAATATAACTGCAAAAACTGCCGGAAATAAAGTTCTCGAAAAGGGTATTCTCCGAACGCTGGAAAGAATCACTGGTGGTATGACTATCGCAGAACCACTTAAAGAAACCGGTGTATTTCCACCGATGGTCATTCACATGATCTCAGTTGGCGAAAAAACTGGAGATCTTGCTGAGATGCTTAAAAAAATATCCGATTTCTATAAGGATGAGGTCGATGCAGCAATAGATGCACTCACTTCAATCATAGAACCAGTCATGATCGTGGTCATGGGAGCCATTATCGGAGGTATCCTCATCGCTATGTATCTGCCGATGTTTGATATGATCGGGACGATAAAATGATAAAATGAGTTCAAGGTTCAGAGTTCACCGTTCAAGAACTCTGAACTCTTGAACTTTTGAACTTTGAACAATAATTTATCTAAAGATTTAAAAAAAAATGTCGATAGAATATATAGGATATAGAAAGGATGGTGATGGGAAATGCGTATCAATGCAGCTACCCAACCAATAACATCAGAACTCCAGAAGATTGAAAGTGTAAAAAAAACCGAGCGTGAAGGCAAGGTTTCGAAAACACTGCCATCAGATCGCTCTTCGATCTCATCTGATGCTCAGAAATTGAGTGAAACTAAAGCTCAATACGAAACGATAGCATCTTCTGTATCCGCCCAACCTGAAATTCGTGCTGATAAAGTTGATGAGGTCAGGAAAAAGATTGAAAGCGGCTACTACAATTCTGATGAGTTTATCGATAAACTGGCCGATAAACTACTGAAAGAGTTTGGTGTCCAATAATTTTCGGTCTAATATCTGTACTTTGAAGCTGAAATTTTCCACAAAAAATACCCTCTCCATATAGTAGATCTCAATGGAAAGTAATTATTTTTCCAGAACTGATTGATTTGATCAGCAGTATTTCATCAACACTCGAGTCCTATAATGAAATGTACCCGTTGCCGTACTGATTTTTCTGCCACTGCTACAATCTCTGCATGTCCTGTCTGCGGTGCGGTTTCCGGAGGAGCGTATGAATCCACACATCAAGTGCCCTCCTCAACAAATCTGATCCCCTTTGAAGATCCATCATGGGACAACCGCCCACTTATGGCTTTGATTGAGACAATCCGCGAATGTATCTTCAGTCCGGCAACTTTTTTCTCCAAAATAAAATCCAGTAAGAGTAAATGGCGACCGATCCTGTTCTGTCTTGCAATCGGTGGTATCGGTGCAGTTGCATCATATAGTTGGAGCCAGCTGCTGCCAGACCCATTTCAATTATTTAAGGGAAGTACATTCAGTGAATCACTGACCGTTGATTCAATCAGCAGCAGTCTCATTTCTGCACCAATATTGCTTCTGATTTCGATACTGCTGCTCAGCATGTATTTCCAGTTTGTATTAAAAGTATTTAAAAAAAGTAATGCACCATTCCTGATGACATTCCGGGTCTTGTGTTACACTGAAGCAGCTTCAATATTTATGGTTCTGCCGGCAATTGGTGATCTGATCTCTTTCGTATTCGCACTATACATGACACTTACCGGTATAAAATCGGTTCATTCGATCAGTAGAACACGTGCCACTGTCATGTTCCTGATTGCGCCGGTTGTTCTGTCAATTGTATTTTTGTTCATACTGCTGATTCTCGTAGTTGTATTTGGATCCTTAGTAAGTGGAACACTGAAAAATTATTTTCCCTTTTAATATTTACTGTTGATTGACCAATAATGAGCATTTTAGTGACATCACATTTTTCGCATTTAACACTTTCCCCCATCCGCCTTCGGCACGTTAGCTTCGCTGCTACTTCGTGGTCCCCCGTTAACGGGGGAAGGATGGGATAAGGGCCGGGAAATATGCAGACTTTTGCAATTACACAAATATTATCATTTTTACCGACTGCGGTTTACTTCGGCAGTCAGTCTGTCCTAATATCGTCATTTACTCTGATATGGAAAGGTTCTACACATGAGTACATGGACAATAGAAACACTTTCAATGAACATAGAACAATTTTCACAATACAGCAGTGATCAGAAACAAACAATTCTTTCGATCATGAATAGCTCTTACTCACCCCAGGTTGTCGAGTATCAGCGAAGTTGCAGACGAAAAGCACTGGCAAACACCACAAACATCAAACAATCCCTTGATGGTGCGATTCAGGAGTTTCCCGCTTATGTTCTTCCAAAGCAACTGCATCCGGATACTACATCGCTCAAGAAATTCGGGTTTGTATTTACCGCTGGCGGTGAAGGTGAGCGGTTGCGGTTAAGTCTTCTGAAACGAGGTGTTCCGGCTGATAAACTTGAAGATTTCACTAAAGCCACATTCGCGCTTCCGGACTTCTATGGAGATGCAGGAACGTTGCATATCAATCTTGCGATGATCAGTTCTTTCTGCAAACAAGCGGGTATCGATATTCCAGTTGTTATCACCACTGGACCTGATGAGTCAATCACTGCAAAAGTTATCCCGCAACTATTGAAAAAATACAATAATTTCGGATTAAAATATGTCAAAGTAATTGCACAGGAAGAACGGCTTCATTTCACTAATGATGAAAATATCGTTTTTACTGTTTCTGATGGGAAGGTGACACCTGTTACGCAACCAGATGAAACCGGTGGCCCACTGATGAAATTAAAAAAGCGTGGTCCAGATGGTTCTCAATCGGTACTCGAATGGTTCGAATCGCTTGGTTGTACAGGGACAATTCTGATGCAGGCCACGGCGCTCTATGAACAATCTCTTCTGCCCATGATGGCTGAAGCACTTGGGGATCATGATTGCTGTGGCGTTGGAATCATGCGCAAAAGCTTCCCTGAAAATGATCCTTTCGGTACTTATGTGCAGATTAATAAAAACAATCTGAAGCGGGTGCTCATTCTTGAACAGGATATGCGAAATCCGGAGACACGATCAATCGTTGATCCGGTTAACAATTATTATCTTCCTTATAACACCGGTTTTTATGCATTCAATAACACATTACTTATTGAAAATGATCTTCCCGATTTCGCAACACCACCAAAGGAGATTCTACCGGAACTCCCCCGCTCCCCGAAAATCGGTTATGCTGCAACTGATTTAATCGCGAAGGCAAAAAAGCCGGTAGTACTCGCCATCGATCAATCAATGTTTGGTGTGCTGAAAACGGCTGATGATCTGGACTTGTTGTCGACGATTGGAAAAAAATTCGGTTTGGAATCGATCTGCCGAAAGATATGATACGATTGCATTTTGGTTTTATTAAATTGTAGAATATCTTTAAATCCCAATTCGTGTTGGGTGGCTTCGAGAGCCTCAGCCACCGTTGCAGTTCAGGTGGCTGAGGCTCTCATAGCCACGCGAAAAATAGCCTGTAAATTAAGAGCCATTGACATCGAAATGTACTATAATGGATATATAAAATTGCGATATAACATTTCTAAAAAACGACTCTCATTCAGTAGCATTCTCACCAGGTCAATGCTTCTTCTGACTTTTACAGGATATTTATCACTATCCATTCCAGATGAGATCAGTGTTAAAGGAACCGTAGTAGATTTCGCTGGAAGACCTGTTTCTGGTGTAACTATTTGTGTATGGCCATCAGATATGGCCATTAAAGCACCTGATTCTGCATCAAAGATAGTTTCAGAACGTGAACATTGTACCAAAACCGGCAGAAAAGGTACCTATTCACTCACACTCCCCGACAGTAGCAATGTCACGATAATTGGAAAAAGGGATAATCTACAGTTTATCCACCGTATCAATGGTCCGATACAATCAGAAACAATACTTGATACATTGTCACATTCGGGGGCGCTCCATTTTTTTGTTCGGAAAGAGCTTGCCCGGTCGCACAATGATGTAACAGTTGCACTTAAAGGAACACCATTCTTTTCACTATCAGATAAAAACGGGCAGATCAGCCTGGCTTCAGTGCCAGCTGCAAACTATAGTGCGTTTATTATTTCCTGTAAATCTGGGTATCAGGATATCGCTTGTTCACTCCATATTGAATCCGGAATCAGTGATACATTCCCGGATACTTTGTGGCTCTCAAAAATCGCCGTAGCTGAAACTGAATCTGACAAAAAGCAACCACAACCAGTCTCTCACCCGGTTGTCAAAGATACTACCGGTAAAGAGCAAAAAAAACCGGTACTGCAGATTATAAAACAAATCACTGACACACCTGATGTAAAAAAGGTCGAAAAAAGTCGTGAAAAACCTAAAGTATTTGCTGGTAAAGATACTACGGTAGGGATTAAAGATCAGTTCAAACTCAAAGGGACTGCAACTATCAAAGATGGCCGCATCGTCCTCAAGGAGTGGGCAATTGGTAAAAAACCATTTTTTACCACCGATGATGGTGTTCTTCCATTAATTGCACCTGTCACCGCTACGACACTTCAATGTGTTTTCAGAGCTACTGCGGATAACGACAGTTTTGCTACCGACACGATCACCATTCGGGTGTTGTCTTCCCCACCGGTTCTTCAAGTTAGAGGAGAGAGTGTTGCAGGGTTGTTTGACACCATTCATCTCTATGGTAAAGCAGCCGATAATGGATCTATTATCTCCACAGCATGGGATATTGGTAACACCGGTCAATTTACTCCAACACAGGATACAATATTCAGAGTACCCCCATTTGATAATCCCCCATCCAATATTACCTGCGTTTTCAGGGCCATCGATGATGACGGTGAGATGTCATTTGACACTCTCAAGGTTCGACTGGAACCATTATGGAAAACAGTTGATATCCAGTCTAAAATTCCTCCCCGAAAAGGTCATGCAATGGTTCGTTTCAAGGGAAATTTGTTTGTTATAGGGGGGAACCGATGCGACATATGGAAAACATCTGACCTCGAAGAGTGGCAACAGGTGATCGATTCTGCCGATTTCGGGAGTCGTTTTGGTCATTCGGTAACTGCGTATAAAGGTAACCTGTTTGTTATTGGCGGAAAAAGTTCTGAAGATTCATTTGCCAGCGATATCTGGCAGTCTTCTGATGGAGTAACCTGGCGAAAAGTGCTTGAAGCAGATTTTCTCAAGCGGCATTATCACACAGTAACAGAGTTCAATAACAGATTATGGCTGATCGGCGGGCTTGGTGAATCGCAATATGAATCATGCCTGAACGATATCTGGTCATCAGAGGATGGAAAAACCTGGCGTCCGGAAATGGATGTAGCACCCTTTTCAAGACGATACGGTCATGGAACATTCGTAGTAAATAACTCTCTACTTGTAACTGGCGGCATGTACGATGGTTTTACCGGCTCTAAATATCTATATGATACCTGGAGCAGTAATGATGGTGTCAACTGGACACAGGTAAGCGAAAAAATGTTCAACCACGATTCTCTCTTTTTTACCTATGTACAAAACGGTGATCGACTGTGGGCACTGGGCGACTTCCGCAAACAGGTGGAGAAAAACAAACCATTCTCGGTTATCAGCAGCTCGGGAAATGGAATATTGTGGAATGACCGGATCAGTAACCGACCAGTTTACTCAAGAGTGTTCTGTGCCGCAGCTGATTTTAACAATAAAATTCTGGTTTATCCTTCGGATAGTCATGATATTTACATTTTAAAGTAATTGGGAAGATTACACAAATTTCACATTACCATCCCTCGCCTCTCTCCACTTCGAAAAGCTCAGTGACCACACGACCCTCTCTCCACTCTCGTGAAGAAAGGGGGCTTACGCAGATCCCTTATATCTCCCTGTAAGGTTTGCTAAGTTTCACATCAGGTAACCTATTGGTTGACCATGAGGATTTTGCATATTGTACACGCCTCTCATCCATCCTTTTTTTATCAGAGGCTGGGCTGGATGCGATAATACGCAATGCTTTCCCCCTCTCCATTCACTAATGGAGAGGGGGACTAAGGGGGTGAGGCGAACACGAAGTATTTCTACACCTCAATAAATTTATCTTCAATATTTAAAAAGTGTTTCAATTGGAAATAATAAGTTTCAGAAAGAATTCAGTTTCTTTTCTGCTTTTCACAAGAGCTTTTTGAATGTTATTGTCACCAATTCTGTTCGGTTTTGACTCTGCCAGATGTGGGATAAACGGACTTAACGCTTTACGTGAATGTATTTCAAACCACTGCCCCAGAAACACCGCTTTTCTGAGATACTCTTCAATATTCAGAAGTGTTTTCTCCTGAAAAAATTGTTTCCAGTTACCCAAAAAGGCAACCTCCTGCTTATGCTCACCTACAACCTCAAGCCATTCGATCAATTGAAGGAATGATGCATAATTGATTGTAGCTGGAGCCGATATGGTGGAGTGAAAATCGGGGAAAAGAAAAAAGTTCGATAATGCGCCTCGTATCGGATCAATGGCAACTTTAAGCCAGTGTAATTTTTCACTTTCCTTATCTATAAACTGAAGAGCCGATAATGCGATTTTACTGGATCCCTGCGATGCATTTGAATAATTACACCAGAGTACACCAATAGACAACAATTCATACGTAATCTGATCGATTTCAGGTTTAGTTTTAAAGTTTCTCCGGGAAAATTCACAAAATTCTTCAACGATATGCCCTGCAGTAAGGAACACAATATGCCGGAGAGATTCCTTAAACTCTCTCAAACTGATTCGTTTTTTATCAAGACCATGAAATGAAGTAATACTGTTTTTCAGCAGTTTTCCTTTTACTACAGGTGGTGTATCCACACTTGAAAAACTGGTATCAATGACTACATCACTACAATATGCTGTTTCACTATTCGAGATTCCATTATTCATATGATGACAGTACCTTTTTAAGCAAAGCTCGTTTAATACTACTTTTGATTCTACAGTAATTGTCATTTATTTACAATATGATTTGCTCACATTTTTTCAAACGCAATCCATTTGTCGACACTCAATACAGCATGAAATATGCCTGTAATTCCAGCTAAGTCTAAACATAAACGCTTAAAAACCTTTCAATCTATTGGATAATACCCAACACGGAAGTACCATCCATTGCCCATGTTGTTAAACGAATTATCAGACCATTAAAAATGGTATACACATTTTGTGAACTTTTTTCCACTATTTCGGATCACTGTGCATAATCTCACACCGGTACTACAATTCCAGCAAGGTACGATTTATGCATTAACCAGAAAATATGAAACGAACAGAAACCACAGAGGGGTGCCTTGACGGTAAAACAATTATCAGATTCACTCATAGCAGTACTTATAGTGATGGTATTGAAAACCACCTGAACTATCTCAATCGAGAGCTGTTAAATCGTAACGCCATGAATATCATACAGATATACATGGATTCCGCTCCATCATCCTCAACGGAATCGATCAGTTTCGGAAAAGGTGCACTTCTAAAAATCCCATTGCCATCACTGCCCCATTCTGATAAAAATATAGCTCCTCATCTCGTTCAAAAATTTACCAGAAGATTCTATCATCTCTCCCGTCACCCAAATGTAACCAACCTCTCTGACTCATTAAAATTTTTATTCTACAAGACCGAGTTGCTGATTTTTGGTGAGCGTAAGCGCAAATTGTATGAAAAAAGATTTTATGAAGTAGATCACCTTGATGTTGTGATACAAAAAATTTTTACACGAAGCTCAGTTGACCTTGTTGTAAACCATTTTGCCGGCGGAAAAGACAGCTTGCTTCTGATGCAGGAGGCACATAATAGAGAGGTACCGATACTTATTGTTAACCATTTTCACAATCGATGGTTCAATTATATACCAATCAGAGAACAGACAAATTTTGCATCACTCGCTGCCGGTACTTCAAATCATAACATTCCAGGATACATTCGCCGCAATTTTATCAATTTGTCTAACGGAATCGATACACGCTTTTTTCAAAGAACTCTCTCTACAACCCCAATTGAATTTTCGAAAAAATACCCAGTCATACTGCTCCCCGCACGGGTTGAACCGGCAAAAGGCCATCTGGACATGTTGAAAGTGCTCCATCTATTAAAAAAACGGAAAATTAACGCACAACTCATTTTTCTCGGCCGAATCGACTCGATTCGATTCAAAGAACAATGTGAACATTTTGCAAAAGAGCATCAGTTGCAGGATTTTATTGAATTTAAGGGCAAGGTTGACCAATCGACATTGCGTCAATGGTACTTCATAGCAGATATCGTTGTTCTTCCATCATACCAGCAGAGGTCTGGAAGAGTACTGCTTGAATCTCAAGCGATGGAAGTTCCACCGATTACCTATAAAACAGGTACGACACCGGAAACGATCATTGATAATGATACCGGCGTTCTGGTTGATCAGGGTAGTATCAGAAAACTTGCTGAAAAAGTTGAGTTATTACTAAAAAACCCGGCCCTTCGTCAAAAGATGGGAAGTAAAGGACGCCAGTTTGTCGAAAAAAAATTCAGCCTGACCGCACTTGCCCAACGGCATGAATCGGCGTATTTTGATTTGATCAATTCACGTGAGGGGAATTCAGGAAATTTGTAACCTATCCAGAAAGAAGTCTGTTTTTTGTAATTCATCTGGACGCCCGTGGCGATTTGGTGGGGCCCAGACCGTTAGTTGCAACGATCAACGTTAGTGTGCCCTCACCTAGAGGCTTTTGATGTCGTCGGAAAGAAGTGCGTACTCCACCGTTAGGGACAATATGTTTGTTCATTAAAAAATCGGGCTCCTGCGATACCTGCAAAAATAGTTAAAGCAGTAAATGAATATAAAACCAATATACATAAAATTGGAATCGACCACTTGAAGAACTTATTACTTAATTTCAGAGGAAACCAAATAAATTCGGCAAGGAGGAGAACAAGTGTGCTTATATAAATCATCAACAATTGGAGAAAAGTGATTTCGTAAGTTATTTCATCACTTCAAATATTTTTTCACCCATCTTATAAACTCCTTTTCATCAACAATATTCCATGAATGGGGATGCCGTGTTCCATCTAATCGATATCCCCTGTTTTGTGTAAGAACAACTTCTGCGTTCGTGTTCCCTGCCATATAGAGTGTATGAATCATTTTGCAGCCATAAAGACCATTTTCATCAAAAATTGAACGGCATCTTTCCCTGATTGACCACATTGGATCGAGCTCATGATAGAGTCTCACCGGTATTTCGGTAAGATATCTGGCATTCCCACCATCTGTATCACCCATAAAAAAGGGGGAACATCGCTTGTAATTAGACAAACTGTCATCGGGAACTCCTAATTCGTTTTCAAGTTGCTTTTTTAGTGCTTTCGCCTCCTTAATGCCGATATACGCATTGGGTGCTTTACAATCTGATGCTATTGATCGCTGAAATGACTTATAAAATTCATATAGATCGAGTACCGGATCAACAGCAAAAACCGCTTTTGGAATGAGATTTTCCTTTTTATCTCTAATAAGATTTTCTGCGAAACCTGTTGCCATTGCTCCTCCAGCAGAAAAACCACCAACGATATATTTCCCCTGTTCAACATTATATCTTTTAACAGCATCTTCGACACATATCTGAAAGATGTTATAAAGTTCATCAGTAATAAAAAGCTGCCGATTGTAGGGAATAATTATGGTTACAAAATCATTCTTATATGCTGTTTTGGGAATCTTGGTCCATCTAAAAAGCGCATTAGCCCATACTTCCGGATCATCAAATCCCCCAGGATAGCCATCAAAAATAACAATCATTCCTTTTGCATTGTTGATTCCACGGTAAACAGAATACCCTTTTAGAGGCATATCCTTAAGTTGGTCAATTTCTCTGTAGTGAGTAGTAGAATAGCTCAATGTAGTTAAAGCGAATAGTGCAAAGAATGTTTTTTTAATCAATTTTATCCTCCATTTTCTTATCTGCACATGTCAGTAAAGGGGGCGAGTCCGGTTAGTCGCGTGAATGGGAATCGTTCAGAGCTCAAAGGTTCAGAGGTTTGAAAGATTGTAATCCTTTTTAACCTGGAACACTGAACCTGTGAACGATAATGTCTTATTAATATAGGCAAATTTGGTCGGAGAGTCAAGAGGTGGGAAGAATGGCTGGGGGACGAGAAGAAGAAAAGAAGATAGTCAGACTAAAGTTGTTTTAAGACAGCCCGACATAAGTTTTGTAAAAAACCTGGCATACAGCTGCACCTTGTTTACATTTTTCACTCTGCGACCGCAAAGCACCGCAGGAACCTTCACATACACCATTATGTGGGGTACATGTCCATTTTTTTCTGTTATAAGAGAGCCTGGCAGGAAAAAATAAGACAATTCAATGACCAGGTTGAACGGCAATACTTTTGCATGATAATAAATAAACCCTTCAATCTGTGATCGAACTCTCATAACCCATAGAGCAGATCCGGATTACCGCTTCACCTCTCTCAAGGAGCAGATTTCTCATGACTAGAGTATTTGTAGTACTAACCATACTATTTCTATCAGCACATACATTCGCATGGCTTCCGGTTATTCCCTGGCCGGACAGCGATGAGCGAAATTTCAATCCTATTGACAGCACAAAAACGAGTTCCGGTATGGTATATGTCTACAGGATCAAGGCTGGGACAAGCAACATGTATCTTATCACATCACCGGAAGGGATGTTACTGATTGATGCCGGATGGCCCGGGTTTGAACACCGGGTAGTTCGACTTCTCAACAGGCTCCACCGGAGGGATTTGCGTTTAATAATAATTACCCACGGTCATTTTGACCACTATGGATCAGCAGCTGCCATACGAAGACTCACCGGTGCAGTGATTGCTATTCACAAACTGGATGAACCATTTATGGCAAAGGGAACTACCCCCCTGGGTAAAAAGCAGGGAATGGGCAAACTGGTCGGTGCCATGCTCCCAATGGGGGAGTTTTTCCTGCGGCCGGAACCTGCGTTTGCCAATATCGTTTTTGATGAATCATTCAGCCTTGCTCCATACGGGCTGGAAGGTTATGTTGTACACACACCCGGACATACATACGGTTCATGTACGGTGGTGATCAATAAGGAACTTGCATTTACAGGAGATTTATTATGCAATGCACATGGGTCGATACAGTCACAACGTTTTTATGCATTTAACTGGAACGTTCAGGCTTATTCGCTTATACTGCTGAAAAGTATGGCTCCACTGCGCTGCTATCCCGGACATGGTGAAAGGTACATTGGAAAGAAAGACTTTTTAGATCTGGTACCATTACTGCCTGAATAATGTATATTCAATCCATGCATTACACAGGAACAATGATTCGTCCGCCCAGTGAAGCAGACAGCATACTGCTTCAGGTGACAACTGGCTGTTCACATAACAAATGTACGTTCTGTGCGGCATATAAAGATACTCCATTCAGTATCCATGATGATGCAACCATTCTGGAAGATATCCTTGAAGTAGCATCCGCAGGTACTACATGGCAGGACAAGGTGTTTCTGTGTGATGGTGACGCGCTCATTCTTCCGCAGAAAAAACTGGTCAATATTTTACAGACAATTAACCGTCATCTTCCATTTGTCAGCAGGACCGGGCTTTACGCCAATGCAAAATCGATTCAGCGAAAATCAGATCCTGAATTAAAAGAACTGTATCAGCTTGGCCTCAAGATGGTGCACCTGGGACTTGAATCAGGTGATGATGTGACGCTTGCTGATGTTAACAAATGGGGTGATGCAGAAACAATCATCACTCAGGCGCGCAGAATTATCGATTCCGGAATGCAGTTGTTTGTCACAGTCCTTCTGGGCATTGCGCCAAAAGAACGTTCTCTGATCCACGCGGAAAAAACCGGACTTGCGCTCAGTCGGATCAATCCTCGCTTTGTGGGTGCTCTGACAGTGATGCCGGTCGATTACACTGAATTTTATCACCGTGTCGAATCAGGTTCATTCAGTATGTTATCCCCACTGGAGATTCTTTACGAATTAAAGTGCATGATCGAAAACACAACAATGACTTCCGGTTATTTCTACGCCAATCATGCATCAAACTACCTTCCGTTGAGAATCCGTATGCCTCGCGAAAAACAGGCAGCAATCACTCAAATTGAAGCAGCACTCCGCGGCAATGTATCTCTCAAACCGGAGTATTTCAGAGGGCTTTAACCCCAGATTTCAGGCAAGATATTTGTTATATCTAACCCAGTAGTTAATTATCACTGATTCCAACCTGAAAGTACCGTACTACCATGAATGATTTGCAGGAACAACGTCTCTGGAATGCTCATTTTGTATCCATGATTGCTCATGAACTACGAACACCACTGACATCGATCATCTCTTTTTCTCAGATAATCAGTGATGAAAGTGAACTGATTTCAAAAAACGAACAGGTTCACTACCTTCAAATGATCGTAAAGGAAGGTAAACGAGTTGCACACTATGTCAATGAACTGACTGAAATAATGAAATTGGAAACTGGAAACACATTTACATTTTCAGAATTTTATCTGGAAGAGATATTTAAAAAACTACTCGACCAATCCGGATTGTATCACAATCGTATATTGGACTATCAGCAGCAATCGCAGCTGTGTCATCTACGTGCAGATCATTCCCTGATTGAAACAGCGATGTCAATTCTTCTGAACAGTCTTCACTCTAAATGCAAAGGAGCATTGACGGTACAACTTGATCAAAAGGCCGGTATCATTCAGGGGACACTTTCGGGTAAAGAAAGCACTTTCACGGAACGGGAGATTCATCAATTATTTGACATCAACGCACAACTGACCATTTCACACACAGATATACCACTTAAAACCCGACCCATTTTTGCTGCAGCTGTTATCAGAGGTCACAACGGAAACATCTGGATTTCATCAATTCCCGAAAATGGTGTGCTCATCTCATTTGAGTTACAATGTGGCTGATAAAATAAAAATGCTCCTCCGTCATGGAGGAGCATTTTTGTATTAAGAAATCTTATAACAATTGTCTGTATTACTTGAGAAACTTTTCTGAGACGTAATCGCCATTTCTATATTCAAGTTTTACAATTTCGCCTGATGGAGCAGGGAAAGTCAATTTCAGTTTTGCTTCATGTTCCTGATCGAGAATTTCCGGATCGAGACGAGCTGGTCTGGCAGCATAACGCTTCCCGTTCTTATCAATAAAAGCGAAGTGGTCTGCTTTCAATTTAAGCGGGTTATTAGCGTTGTTGTAGATATCAACGATTGTGACAATTGCTTTACCACGCTTCTGCATAGTCGGGATAGCAAGCAGAATGTCATATTTGTTTATTTTTTTAAATACTGCAGAATCGGGTATCGGATCGATAACTTTCAGATAAGCTGAATAAGTGCTGGCGTTTTCTTTGCGAAGAGTACCAAGCATTTTCTTTGCGTCTGCATGTGTGGAATCAAAATACAAAGCAGTGAGCGCCCAAAACTCAGCTTTAATAAAATCTTCAGCATCTTTATTGGCTTTTCCATTTGCATAATCCATCTCAGCCAGTTCATAATTTTCCTGGGCCATTTTTGTGCGCAGTTCTGTACGCTTATTCTTTGCAGGTGTTGGATCACTTGCGACTTGTTCTGCTCTGTCTATTGTCTGAAGTGCTTCATCAAAATGTTCCTTTTTTGCACTGGAATCAGCCATCTGAAGAAGTAGCATGGAATACTGTTGCTTTAATTCGGGAGTGACATCCTGATTATTATACTTATCAATATCAGTAAGAAACAACGGGATCGCTTCCATGTGAGCAGCCCCTTCATTAAGTACCATTCCAGCCCGAATAAGAGTTACTTCAATATATCTGTTCCTTAAAACTGCAGGAATACTTGATGGATTTTCTTTGATCGCTTTATCATAGTACATATATGCTGTTTTTAACTGGATTCTTTTGTTATTTCCATCCAATTTTTGAGCTAAATTGTACGCAGCATCACCCCGCTTCTGATTTGCAGACTTCGGTGAGCATGACATCATCAGTGATAAAACGCTTAAACCAGTAACTAGCTTCCATAAGACTTTCATGGAATTCCTCCGTTTTATGTTTATATAGTACCATGTGGCTTACAAAATTTTATTATTGAAAGATAACTTGCGGGACAAAGCTTTCGCACGTATTTTTTGGTCATGAATGCAAATTTTATATCTGAACACCGTTCCGGGGCCGATTTAATCGTTGAAACACTGAGAAGGAACGGATATATAGCCTATTTTGCCGGTGGATTTGTTCGTGATATGCTTCTTGAAGTCACAGAAAAGGGCGACATTGATATTGCAACTAATGCAAAACCACAAACTATATCCCAATTATTTCCTTCAACTATCGATGTTGGTGAACAGTTCGGAGTAATGGTCGTAGTTTTTAATGGGTTTAATTATGAGGTGGCAACATTCCGCTCCGATATTGGTATCCATGATGGGCGTCATCCTTCCCAGGTGGTGTTCACTGATGCACAAACTGATGCACTGCGCAGAGACTTCACTATTAATGGCATGTTCTATGACCCCCAAACGAATGAAATTATTGATTTCGTCAATGGTATCGAGGATTGCAGGAATCACGTTATCAGAGCGATCGGAGATCCCCGGTTGCGATTCAGAGAAGATTACCTGCGAATGCTCAGAGCAATCCGCTTTTCTGCAAGGTTCAATTTTCCAATTGAACAGCGTACCTGGGATGCAATTGGTGAAAATGCTTCACATATTGTTGAAATTTCCCCGGAACGTATTTACGCTGAGATTAACCGAATGTTGTGCGGTCCCAACCCCGAAACAGCAATCGATTTACTCGATAAGAGTGGAATACTAAGAATAATTCTTCCTGAGGTTGCCAATCTTGCCGGGGTAGAACAGCCCCCGGAGTTCCACCCTGAGGGTGATGTTTTTGTGCACACATTAAAGGCGCTCCATTATCTGAACAAGAATCCATCAGGTGTACTTGCCTGGAGTACACTTCTTCATGATATAGGAAAGCCACCAACAATAACCTACGCAAAAGATCGCATAAGGTTCAACAATCATGATCGAGTCGGTGCCACAATGGCAGTCAATATTTTGAAACGACTCAAAGCATCGAATGTTGTTGTTGATGGTGTTGAAGCATGTATCAGCAATCATATGAATTTCATGAATGTCACTAAGATGCGTTTGTCAAACCTGAAAAAATTCCTCGCCCGCCCTACCCTGCAGGACGAACTCGAACTTCATCGTGTAGACTGCCTCGCTTCCCACGGCGATATCAGCAATTGCACATTCATTGAAGAGCAGCTGCAGAAGCACCCGGCAGAAACAATCAAACCACCCCCGGTTCTAACTGGTAAAGATCTTATTGCACTTGGATTAATACCTGGACCAAAGTTCGGCAAAATACTTTCGGCAGTTTATGATCTGCAGCTTGAGGAACAGATAAAGGACAAGGAAGAGGCTATTGCATATGTTAAAGAACGTTTAGATAAGGTGTGGAATGATGACACTGTGTGATCTTCAGAGATAATCACTTTTTACCCTAGTTGCAAGTAATTTGATTGTACTGATAAAGTAAGTATATTAACACATTATAAAAAAAAGAAAATCACTGGTTTTCAAATTTCTATTACCCGACTCCCCTATACTGCAAAAACCATTGGGTACGTACCAGAAGGAAACTCCCAATTAATTGACAGTGTCACTTTTTAAATTGAATGTATCTGGGGTGTGAATAACAAATACTCCAGTACAATACAAGCTTTATATTACACGATACCTACGCATGATTGAACAAGATCTCTCATTTGTACTGATGAAATAATTATTGAAATCGGAACAAAAATTGTTATAAATTATAGCAGCAAAACGCTAAACCGCAGCGAACCGGAGGTTCTTTTGAAAACCTTTATCCGCTATATATCCTCAATTGCCATTTGTGAAAGTATCGGATTCCTGTCAGGACTTGCAGTCTCACCGGATTCATGGTTTGCAACACTGAAAAAGCCATCGATCACTCCCCCCTCGTGGGTGTTTGCACCTGTCTGGACACTACTTTATGCTTTGATGGGTATCTCTGCTGCAATGGTGATTGTTTATAAAAACAGGGATGCCAGAATTGGAATGTTTTTTTTTACAACTCAACTTCTGCTCAATTTTCTCTGGTCGATTATTTTTTTCGGATTGCATTTACCATTTGTGGCATTTATCGATATTTTACTATTAATATCAACCGTTCTTCTTACCTTCTGGAAATTTCTCCGCACTTCAAAACCGGCAGCAATACTTTTAATTCCATACATTCTCTGGATCAGTTTTGCATCGGTTCTGAATTTCAAAATATGGAGATTGAATAAAGGATAACCATTTTCATCATACGATAAACAGTGCCGTTGCAGCACTCACTATATCAACTGTTTTTAAACTTACTCTTTAATAAATCAATAATTAGCCGTTCGGCAATACCCATTTTCCTTCCGGGAGGCCGAACGAATGATATTCTGCTGCGAATCTCATCAGATCTTCCCCTCACCAGTTCTAACTCCTTCTTTTGGATAGCATTCTGAATCATATACAGCGGAACAATCCCGAGCCCCATACCATGATCAATCGCACGAATTACTGCGTGTACACTTTCTACCGTCAAAACTATGTCAAGCTGTTTCACATTACAGTTAAAATGGTGAGTAAACCAGTCAGTAAGTTCAGGTGCATGGGATTTATACGCTACAAATTGACATTTTTTCAGTGTCTCACTTGAAATTCCGTTTGAAAGATGCTCCTGTATATATTTACATGATCCAGCAAGAACCAGCGGTTCATCAACAATCGGAATTTGAATCAGATTCCAGGATTCTTCATCCTTATTCCCGAAAATATCAATTAATGCAATATCAAGTTCATTACTGCGACAAGCATTAACAATTTTTGCCTGTTCTCCCAGAAAAAGTTCAAAAGTAACCGATGGGTATGCGTCCCTGAATTCTGATACTATTCCAGGTAAAAATTCGGCACCAAACACCGGCGGAGCACCAATCTTTATTAACCCCTGAGGGGTAATTTCGGCATCGATAATTGATTTTAGATTAGTATCAAGAGTCGAAAAAAAAGGCATCACCACCTGAAACAACTGTTGTCCGGATGGTGTCGGTACTAACTTTTTCGGCAACCGATGAAAAAGAGAAATATTGAGTTCCTGTTCAAGTTTTTGCAGGTTTTGACTCACTGCAGACTGGGTGATACAAAGCTCAAGCGCAGCTTTTGCAACGCTCCCGAGACGATATACCTGAAAAAAAATATGCAGACGATTAAAATCTGGTTTCATAAGCAACACTTAAGTATATCTTAATATAATTTAATTTTACTAAACATTTCAACTCCCGTATATTTAATGAAGAAATGATCATTGCAGGGATTGAAACACTCCGGAATTTCAAATTGCACAATGATGATCACATACCAAAACACAAATCAGGAGGTACTAATGGCAAACGATTACATCATTAAAGACATTGCACTCGCAGATTGGGGACGTAAAGAGATCAGTATTGCAGAAAAAGAGATGGTTGGACTTATGGCCATACGCGAAAAGTATCAGGGTGAAAAGCCACTCAATGGTGCACGAATCACCGGATCACTTCATATGACAATCCAGACCGCAGTTCTCATCGAAACACTTCGTGATCTCGGTGCTGATGTTCGATGGTGTTCCTGCAATATCTTTTCAACGCAGGATCATGCTGCTGCAGCGATTGCAAAAGCCGGTATCCCGGTATTTGCATACAAAGGCGAGACACTTGAAGAGTATTGGGAGTATACACTCAAAGCTCTCACCTGGCCTGATGGATCAGGGCCGACACTCATCGTTGACGACGGAGGAGATGCAACGCTGCTTATACATGAAGGAGTCAAATGCGAATCGGATCCATCACTGGCAAAAAGGAAAACTGACAACGCTGAGTTCAATATTCTTCTTTCAACGGTAAGTCAAGGGCTCTCGATTAATAAAAACTTTTTCAGTAAAATGGCAGCACACATCAAGGGAGTATCTGAGGAAACCACTACAGGCGTGAAACGTCTCTATCAGATGCTTGAACGGAAAGAGCTTCTGTTCCCGGCAATAAATGTCAATGATTCCGTTACAAAATCAAAATTTGATAATATTTACGGATGCCGTGAGTCGTTGGTTGATGGAATCCGCAGAGCTACCGATGTCATGCTTGCAGGAAAGAAAGCTGTTGTATGTGGTTATGGTGATGTAGGTAAAGGATCTGCACAATCACTTGCAGGTGCACGGTGTCAGGTAGTCATTACAGAGATCGATCCAATCTGCGCTCTTCAGGCGTGCATGGATGGATTTTCAGTGAAACGGGTTGAAGATACTCTGGGGTGGGCAGATATTTATGTAACCACCACCGGAAACCGCGATATCATCCGTGTAGAACATATGCTTGCAATGAAAGACCAGGCGATCGTGTGCAATATCGGTCATTTTGATAATGAGATCCAGGTTGAAGCACTCGGGAAAACACCAGGTGTGAGAAAAGAGACTGTAAAACAGCAGGTTGATCAGTATTTTCTTCCCAATGGAAACTCAATTTTTATTCTTGCTGAAGGCAGACTTGTCAATCTCGGTTGTGCAATGGGACATCCATCTTTTGTCATGTCAAATTCGTTCAGTAATCAGACACTCGCACAGATCGAACTCTGGAGTAAAAAGCATGAGATCGGGGTGTATCGCCTGCCCAAAAAACTGGATGAAGACGTAGCGAGACTGCATCTGGAAAAAATTGGTGCACAACTCACAATTCTTTCAGAAGAACAGTCTGAGTATATCAGTGTTCCGGTTGAAGGACCTTACAAATCGGAGCATTACAGGTATTGATACTCGTTGTTCCCAAGATCCGCATCGCCTCTCTCCCCAACCCTCTCTCCACTCGTGGAGAAAGGGAGTTACGCTTATTTCTTTCTTCCCCCTCTACATTCACTAATGGAGAGGGGGACCGAGGGGATGAGGCGATGAGACATATGAGAACTCAGTAATCTCTGGTTTCTTATTAACCAAAGTTCCCGGCACGGCCTCAAGGCACGTGCCACACTCATTGGGAATTTAAAATCGCGGATTATAAAAAGACTGGTTACTTCTCAGCCCGCAACTTTGCAGCTTTTTCTGCGGAGGCAATCTTGTCCCGTAATAATGGCAGCTGAGTGTCATCCGGGTTGTGTCCCATACCTTTGATTACCCATTGACGCGCCTTAGAGAACTCTTCGAGTTCAATGTAAAGATTTATCAGGTTTATATATGTTTCGGGGATATCATGATGTTTTTCGATTGCTTTCCAGTATGCTTTTTCTGCGTTATCGATATCCCCTCTCACCCCGTACAATGCGCCCAGGTTATTCCAGGCCTGACTGTGGTCAGGTTTACGTGCAACCACCTTATTGTAAATAACCTCAGCAGCAGTATCTTTACCGCTGTTCTGAAGGTCCACTGCTTCATTGTACCAGATATCAACAGAATCAATTATAACAGAATCTTTACTACCTTCTACTTTGGATTGAGCATACCTGGTTTCGATATCCTTATTTACAACCGATTTATCCAGAGCCTTCGCATTTTGATAATATTTCCAGGCAGGATCAATTTCACCCAGATTATACGATGCGACAGCAAGATTATATTGAACAATTGCGTTATTTGACTCGATTCCGGAAAGCTGGAGGTACCATTGGCGGGCTCGTTTCCACTGCTTGAGAGAAAATGCAGCATTTCCTGCGAGCCGGCAGCAGTCACCACGATCGGCACCAACTGCTTTATCAAGAAGTTTTTCAGCAATCTGCAGTGCTTCACCAAACCGGCCCGCATTGTACGAGAGCAGTGCGATATTATATTGAGAAGCAAAACTTGTATCTCCCGCAGATTTAAGTTTTGAAATGGCACCATCAAAGTTCCCACTCTTAAAGGCAAGCTGAGCCTCAATCTCATTTACCTGACGTTTCCACTGCTCATCAGATGGAACATTCTGCAAGTATTGCCTTGTTTTGTCGCTCTTGCCGCGTGCGGCAGAAACAGCAGCCAGTGTCAGGTAATCATCCGGATCCTTATCAGCTATATTTTCGAGAATGGTTACCGCAGCTGCAGTATCACCTTTCCAGAGTGACATCTCTGCATTTACTCTTTTCGTGTAGACAGACATCGGAAACTCCTGCTTGAGTATCGCCGCCGATTTTTCGGCATGTACCCTGTCTTTCTTTTTACGGGATGCCAGAAAAATGTCATATGCGGCAAGTTCTCTTTTTGGACTTGACAGTGCCAGAGTGTATGCATTTATCGCATCAATATATTTATTCATACCGGCATACGCATTCCCGATATTGATCTGAAGTTCATTATCCCCTTTTTTCAACATTACCGCACGTTGATAGTAAGAAAGAGCATCACTGAATTTGCCATCTTTTTCGAAAGACAATCCCATATTTATCCAGAGTACCGGATTATCCGGATCAGATTTGAGATTTTTTTCCCAGAGAGCCCTCGCTTCAAGTGCATTACCGAGCCGGTTTTCGACAAACGCCAGTAACCCTCGTGCTGCAACATTGTCCATTTTGCTTTTTAGACTGTTCTGGAAACACACTTTTGCTTTTTTCAGTTCATTCTGTTCCATATAAGAATATCCCATCTGGTAGTAGAGTCTCCAGGGGTTTTGTTTCCATTTAGGAAGCAGGGACTGAAACCTTTCCGCTGCCCGACTGAAATATCCTCCCATTAAGTATAGTTCTGCAAGTTCATATTCGGTTTGTGTTTCAAGGACAAAATGCTGTATCGCATACTCAAGTGTTTTAATAGCATCATCATAGAGATGAAGTTCTTTCTGGAAAAGTGCTATATGGCGGTAAATGCGCTCATCTTTGTACTTTTCAGGAACAGCTTTAAGCGTCTCGATAGCTTTTGTGATCTCTTTTGTATGATAGTATAAAATCGATAGAGTAAATGCGAGATCTGCACAGGAATCTCCACTGCAACCTGCAAGTTTCTTTTCGATATGTGCAGCAGCTAATCCAAGATCTTCACCTTTACGGGAAACAAGTGCCAGATTAAGCTGAGCACTGCGGTTTTCAGGGTTGAGTTTCAAAGCTTTCTTAAATTCAGTTTCAGCAGTAATATCATCCTTTTTTTGATGATAGAGTACACCAAGCAGATCATGAAATTCCGATCGATCATCGAGAGCAAGTGCTTTTTTAACGTACTTTTCGCTCAAGTCCAGGCTACCCGATTGACGAAGAGCTATTGCTCTCATGAACATTACCGAAGGATCCTGTATAGAGTCGGTCATTTCGCTCCAGACTGACTCCGCCTTGTCAAACTGTTTCTGTTTAAAAAACATTTGACCAAGGTTATGCCTTAAAATAGGATCTTTAGGAAATTTGCTGCATCCATCCTTAAAAAATTTCAATGCAGCTGCATTATTGTAACACTCTTTTGATGCCAGACCGGCAATCAGATACGCATCTTCGTTATAGGGGCCACTCAGCGCGAAATACCTGTCCAGAACCTTCAATGCTTCTTTACAATTTCCATCATCGTACAGCGCACCGGCAAAATGGACAAGAAACATTCTGTCTTCTCCGGATGCAGCAGCTTTCTGATAAAACTCAATCGCTTTTTTATTGTTTTTGCGTGCAGATTCGATACTTCCAAGCATTTTAAGTGCTTCGTTAGAGCTCTGATGTTTTCTAAGTACGGAAAGCGCTTCAGTAGTATCCTTTGCTTCAAGTTTTACATACGAATAAAAGAGCCAGGCATCCTGATGATCCGGTGCGATTTTCATCGCTTTTTCTAGCTGTTCCACAGCCTTGTCTTTATTACCAAGTTTAAGTGCTGTCATTCCGTTTCTGACAAGCGCTTCAACGAATTTCGGATTCGCTTTCAATGCACGCTCAAAAAGCCTTGATGCAGCTTCGTACTGATGATCATTAAAGTAAAGCAGCCCCAGATTGTAGGATGAGACAGCATACGAGGGATCTTTGACTGCAAGTTTTTCCCACAACTCTCTTGCTGCACCGATATTACCCTTTCGATAAAATACTACCCCTTTATTGTTTTCAGCATCATTATAATCTGAAAGGATTATCAAGGCCTGATCAAAGAATGACATAGCCGCGTCTAAATTACCCTTTTCCAGTGCATCAAGCCCTTTTACATTCAAATCGTATGCATTGTTAACCGCTTTAATAATCGATGATGGTAAAGCGTCCTTTTCAAATGCATTATTGATTTCAAATTCCATCTCAATTGCGCACGCACCTGAGATAAACGCCAGTATTGCCAGACAAGATGTAATTAATCGCATTGTGACCGTCCTTCAGCATAAAATGAGATCTTTTCCGGAAGTTCCATCCACTGATCGAATACGATATCAGGGACTATCTCCTTTTCATCGTGAGTAAAAAACGAAAAAGCATCACCTGTGAATAGTGCCGTTTTCATCCCGGCGGCTTTTGCAGGTGCTATATCTATAAGAAGATCATTGCCCAGCATAACGGTCTGCTCCGGAAGAATATTGTATTCATATAAAGCATCAAAAAGCCTCCTGAATAAAAGCTGATTGGGTTTTGAAAAACCATACTCATATGAATAGAACGTCAGATCGATATCAAAAAGCTCAAGGTAATCCTCAATTTTTTCATTACTTTGATCACGAACCATTAGAGTAAGATCGATCGGAGTATAAAATTGGGCATTTGATAAAATTCCCACGACAATATTGTTTGATCGTAATTTCTGAAGAGCATCAACAACACCCGGATAGAGCTGCCTCCCCAGTGAGAGAAAATTATAGGTATACGCAAAACATCGTGGAATATCTTTTTCTTCAACCTGGATGTGTGCAGCCGGCATATATCCATGCCGTTTAAGCATCATAAGGATCAATTCCCAGACTTTTTCAATTTTAACTTCAGGGTATTCCACACCGTTTTTTATTGAATTTTGATGACTTAGAGAGATTAGTCCGTTATAGAGATCACTCAACGTCTTCTCAGGTGCTTCATCCGGATTCATAGTCAGTAGATACGATTCAATCGTAAATTTTTCAATTAATTGTCTGAATGCAGAAAGAAGGAGCTTCTCTCGCATAGACTTGTCTTCAAATCCTGGTTTCCAGTAATTTATCAGGGTTCCATAAACATCACAAATCACAGCCCTTATATCATGCATTTTTTCGGTAAGTGATTCAAATTGAACTGGATTCAATGCACGATTGTACATTGTACTCTCATTTTTATGTAATCTGCCGGCATATTCTGCTATATCTGACACTATTTTTTCTCCAATCCGTTTGATTATCGAAGGTTTCCCCGATTTCTGCAACCAAACCAGAACGTTAAATAAAAATACAGGGAACTGATATATTTCAATGCGCTATAAAAATATAATGAGTCTAAAAAAAAATTATAAAAAATTGCTGACTTTCTAATTAAATATATCCTAAAGAGTTAGGATTGATTTTTGTTTAAAAAAGGAAAAAGTACCATTTTAAGGGCTGAAAGTCCTCTTGAAATACTGCATCTGTAATGTTACACTAAGTTGGTGTTAAATAGAACGACACCCTTTTCATTTTCATCACATAACAGTTGCAATTAAACAACAATTGTATGTAACCAGGTATAAAACTACATATATGAAAAAAATTCTAATCGTTGATGACTGCAAAGAGATTCGCCAACTGGTTAAAGCAACGCTTGGAGTGGGTGAATATCGCGTTTTTGAAGCAGCCAGTGGATTAAAAGCGATTGAATCAGCCAGGAAAAATGCACCAGACCTGATTATCATGGATATTGTCATGCCTGGTGGCATAGACGGCATCGAAGCTATACGAAAATTAAAAGAACTGCCCGAAACTGAAAACTGCAAAATCATCATTCTGAGCGGATCAGAAAAAAGCAGAGTCCAGGAGGGGTATGATGCCGGGGCGTGTGATTTTTTCATAAAACCTTTCAGTCCATTGAACCTGATCTCAAAGGTTGAACTTCTGTTGGAAACGGTATAGAGTACATCCATGGAAAACAAAAAATCTGACGACAATTTATCCGACATCAACTATTACGAATTATATGAAAAGGAACGGCGCAGGGTTCTTGAACTCGAAGCGGAAGTCAACTTCATCAAAGATCAATCCCGCGGTTACACACGCGAACTGAGTAACATTTATCAACACTCGAAAGCTAAAAGAAAACAACTTGCCGAAACTAATGCTCAATTAGTCAAATACGCATCTGACCTGCATACGACTATTACCAACCTCAAAGGTGCACATAAAGAACTTCAGGAGTCGTACAGAGACACTATATTCCGACTGGTTCTTGCATCTGAATACAAGGATAAAGACACTGGTGGTCACATTACACGAATGAGTCGCTACAGTATCCTTCTTGCATCAAAATTAGGTCTTTCGCAGAGTGAAGTTGACAATATAGGTTTAGCAGCACCTATGCATGATGTGGGAAAAATTGGTATTCCGGATCAGATTATTTTAAAAAACGGGATGCTCACTGAATTAGAATTCTCAGTTATAAAAACGCATACAACCATAGGCGCTCTTATTCTGGAAAATTCCCGTGCATCAATTCTTCAGACCGCCCGCACCATAGCTCTTTCTCATCATGAGTTCTGGAATGGAAAGGGTTACCCGACAGGTGCCGGAGGTGAAAAGATTCCGTTAGCCGCCAGAATTGTAGCACTTTCAGATACGTTTGACGCATTAACATCAAGACGCCCTTACAAGTCACCTTATCCGGTGGATATTGCATACGATCTGATTCAAAAGGAGCGGGGGAAACATTTCGATCCTGAAATCGTTGATATTTTTTCAAATAATATCGATCAATTTGTAAATATCAAGAAGGAGATTGATGATATTGAACCAATGATCACCTCATACGATTTTATCTGGAGTGAACGCGATCTGATGTTCCCAATTCATTGAATTATATCAGGAATTATGTTTTTTTAAAGCATCATGATCTTTTATGAGCTGTATACGCCATTGCGGCAGGTCCTTTTTTGGCAAGCGAACACATTTCAAACCTGATATCATCCATTTTTGATTTAATCAGATTAATAACTTTTGCATCCATCATTTTTATCTCATTCAGGCAGCCTGTTACCTTTTTTTCGAACATGAACAAATTATTCTCTCTGATCTGAATTTCTCTCTCTTTTTCAATTTCATTTTTTAAAAGAGCGATCGTACTGGAACGTTCATGCATTATTTCATGAAACTGTTCAATAGAAAAATTCTCCAGAAGTATGGCTGTAAGAATTTTAATTCTGTCGAACATGCTGTCTATCCGGTCTTTTTTAACGACATACTCCATTTTATACCGCCATTTTTGTCATTTCTACATTTGCTGCAGCTTCTGCTTTAACTTTCTGAATTGCAATACTCCAGGCATCACGAAGCAGTTCAAGAATCCCCAACACATCATGAACCTTCTTTTTATCATTCTGAACACTTGATGAGACCAGACTTCGAAGCATAAAGTCATATAACCTGTAAAGATTTTGAGCAATCTCACCAACATCCATACGCAAAGAGCTTAGCAGTTCTGTGATCGCATCCTGAGCTTTGAAAATGTGCTTTGTCCGCTCCTCAATCAGCTCATAAGTATCAAATTTTTCTATCGCCTGCTTACAGTGCATTATTGCGACATCATAACATATCAGAATAAGTTTTCCCTGGTCTGCTGTATCAACATTTGCACTTCTGTAAACATTGTATCCCTGTTTCATAATTTCCCCGCTCCTGTTGTATTAATCGTTTTTATAAAAAGAAGAGACAGCATTAATCATATTTGCACTTTGAGTCTGCATTGTACTCATTGCCTGCTCCATATCACTGAATTGTTTAACAAGACGTAATCGATAGCGCTCGATCCGGTCTTCAAGATTGGTAATCTTATCATCAGCATAATTTATACTTTTTTTCAAAGATTCCTGACGCATCGCAATAAGCCCATCATGAGTATCATTAAGTTTGTTGATACTTTCCTCTAGGACAGTCGAAAGTCCTTTTACGAGCGTAAATTGTGTCGTCAATCCATCACCAATACTTCCAGCAGCAGCTTCCAGCGACAAGCCTTTTGCAGGTCCCTCATTAAAGGTGATGACTCCACCAACACGGGATTCCGATGTAGTCCATTCTGAACTTCCAGCAATCCGTATTCTGAAAAAACTGCTATCAACTTCTTCAACCTCATACGTGCCGGCAGTAGTATCTTTTGTCGCCCGCCCAAGAACAACTGACTTGTTCGGTGAAGTACTTGAAGTTGTAAACATTTTCATAACGCTTTCCAGATCTGTGTCGATTGCTTTTTTAAATTTATCAGCGTCAATCTGGAATTCACCACTCTGTGGATCTGTTTTAAGGCCTACCATAGTAAAATTGGTGTAAGGAGTATTTTCAAAGTTGAAATTCTGACGGAATGCAGAGCGTATCTGATTCAGAATTGAAGAAACGGTAGAATCACCCGCCAAATCACCACTTTTACTGTCCTTGTCATCCGGATTGGCAATTTTTGTAGAATCTGTTTTAAATCGCACCAATGCATTATATGAATCAACCATATCCTGAAATTTCTTTTTTATTCCATCAAGATCTCTGCTAATCGACAACGATACCGAAGCCTCATCTTTTTTAGTGATACCCTTAAATTCGAAAGTAACACCATTCAAGAGATCTGATGCTTTATTGGTTGATGAACTCATTGTCATGTTTTCCACTGAAAACCATGCATCTTTACCTGTCGAAAGAACACCACTGCCTTCATCTCCAAATTGTGTTGTGGTGACAGATGCAGAAACTGGAGTTGCAGTTCCAAAGGTAATCGATGAAATACTTAGAAATGAGCTGCCAGCGATTTTGTCCTTTATCTCAAGGGTATTTGGAGTAACACTGGCGGGGTCCAATGGATCATATGCATTTATATCAATCATTCCGTTGAATGCATTCGAGATCTCCATAGTGAGATCGGCATAGGATGCACCAGCTTTTTTAACAAAATTATGCTGCACCGCCTGCCCCATACGGTCAGTTCCAGTAATTGTTACAATTTCACCTGCGGCGAGGGCATCAAATTGTGCAATTGCATCAGTTGTAACGATCGTCTGATTCGTTGTTCCCTTATCTCCACTGGCGTTCTGAATAATCCCAAGATCCTGTAGAACAGTGTCAGTACCAACATCCGTATACGCTACCCCACCACTCCCGGACTCTTTAGCTGAAAGTACAAGTCGAAAGTTATCATCGGCCATTTTAAGCACTGAAGCTGTAACACCTAACTTTTTGCCCTCAGCATCGACAGCATTATTGATTTTCGCTCTCAAATCCTGAATCGTATCATCAGCATCCAGACTCAAAGTAACTCCATCAATAGTAAAATCTCCCGTATCGATTCCAAGATCAGCAAGTGCGACTGTCTGACTGGTAATTTTTTTATCAGCCGAGATCATTTTTTCATTACCGGAGAGTTGAAAAACCCTTACATCATACTGGGCGTCCACACTTCCGGTTCCACCACTTATGGTCACTTTGTTTTCATTTGAACTTGATGATTTAAAGATATCGAATGAAGTAACTTTCGAAAGAGAGGTCGCTTTAGATTTTAAATCAGTTACGAGTGTTTTAAATTTCGAATAGGCATCAATTTTAACCTGATATGCTTTTTTCTGGTTCTCAACATCGGTAACCTTATTTTGTTCAAGGGATACCAGTGATTCGATTATGTATTGTGTATCGATTCCTGATGGCCCATTGACTGAGATTCCCATATTTTATCTCCTCTCATACACATTTCTTTATAAGTATCGGTATATTGGAATAAAAACTTTATTATTTTAGTTCATATACTTATAATAGTAAGGTACTCAGCATAGAAAAATTTGTTGAGATGAAGTATATTATTAAAACACAGGCATCAGATAGACTCCAAGATTCAAACTACTGTTTCAGGATGTTACTGGATGAGATTTTTCATATTTGGAATTTTTTTAGCGGTTAACATTATTTATGGTGCAGATATCGGGACTGAAATTCTCAGGAATGGTACATTTAAAAATGACTCTTCATGGGGTCTGCTTCAAAACGGTGATGCATCATTTACACGTTTGTTTGAAAACAACATGTTATCGGTATCGATCACAAACCCTGGAAGTGATTCCTGGTATATCCAGCTAACTCAAAATAAACTGAACATAAAAAAAAACAGGGTATATGTCTTATCATTTGAAATAAAATCATCACAACCCCGCACGATACTTACATCAGTATGCAAAGATGGCGGTGATTATATCCCCTACTCCATTCGTGACACTGTTAAAGTGGATACTGTATTCTCCAGGTATTCACAAGAGTTCCAAATGACGCAACCCTCAGACAGTATTGCCCGTGTAGAGTTTAATTTTGGATATTTTAAAGGAGATATCTTTCTTAAAAACGTTTCGTTAATTGAATACGCAGAGCCCAAAATTGCCTTCACTACGATTACACCACAAAATGAAGCAATCAGTGGTGAGCCAGTTAAAGTTTCCTGGACCTCTGCAGGATTAAGAGATACTCTAAAATTCAGTGTTTCTTATGATAATGGCTATTCCTGGTCTGTTATCCAATCAAATCTTAAAGCTGTAGATTCGCTTGAGTGGATCCCTGGGACTATTCATTCACCCTGGTGCCTTTTTAAACTTTCAACATCAAAAATCTCTGCGATATCAACAACTCCATTGCAAATAATTCCAAAAACAGATTTAATCAATAATGGTTCATTCCGGAATTCCTATACTGATTGGGTTCTTACTGCAGATACACCAGGTTGTAAATCAACCATGTCAGTGCAAAATTCCGTTCTCACACTGTCAAATACATATTCAGAGCAAGGTAAAGAGGAAATAACACTTTCTCAATCTTCCATAAAGCTTGCCAAAGATGACCGGTATGAACTTTTTTTTACATGTAATTCGAAACCATCCTGTCATCTTATCATTCGTCTTAGTGACTGTGAACAAGTACCAGACGCCGGTGAAAAGAGTGTTTCGATTGACAGTACCCCAAAACGTTACAGTATTCAATTCAAAGCTACCAAAACAGTCACAAATGGTGAACTTCAGTTCATTTTGACAGATTCTGCAGAAGAACTATCTTTCAGCAAAATATCTCTAATAAACGTTACTCCACCTGCGCGCATTCTATCATATGCAGGGTCCAGATCTCACACAACCAGCAGTGGACAATTCCGGCCGGTATTTTTATCCGGAAAGGCACAATCACATATCCTGTTTTCAGGCACAGCTGAATACTTCAATTTATCGGGTAGAAAAATTTCAGGTAAGCAACTTAACCAAACATCACGTTGTTTTCGCGGATCTGGTATAGTTATTGTTGTTCCCCGAAATAATGATCGTACTTTAAAGATTGATAATAAGTAACAGGTTTTACATGCAGTTAAAAATAATTCCAATCCCTTTTCTTGTCACAATAATGTTGTTTTTTTCTTACAACTCGCTGGCACAGAATAACGGTGGTATATCGCGTTTCACATTTGTAAGCATGCCACCAAATGCATCTATTGTAATTGATGGCAATCCGGCAAGCCCTGATTCCAGTGGCTGGTTTACTATTGAACCTGGTTTACGAAAAATTGAACTATTCAGATCAGAAAAACTGGTATATACCTCAACACGACTTTTTAGTGAGAATGAGGAGAAAAAGTACACATTTTACTGCAAAGAAGATTGCGGCGGTGTAGAAGTGCATTCTGTACCTCCTGGAGCGCATCTTGTCATCGATGAAGAATACAATGCAGTTACTCCTGCAATACATAATTTTCTCTCTCCCGGATTCCATTCATTAAAACTTGATATGCCAGGATGGACTACCATTTATAAAGATTTTGAAATCAACGAAAATACAATCAATCAGATCACTATCAACATGGAGCGCAGTAAAGCATTCAGAGATTCGATCGTTGTGAAGAAACATCAGAAGCACTCGACCGGTAAAAAAGTGTTTTCTGCGTTGCTAAGTGTTATCACAGCATCACTTGGTTCGGCTACTGTCTGGTTCGAATATACAGCAAGACACTACATTTCAAGATCAAACAAAGCATCAGAACAATATAATCAGTCAAATGGAAATTTTGAGTCTATTAAAGCAGATTATTAT
The DNA here is from genome assembly GCA_050301235.1 of Chitinispirillaceae bacterium. Classification (GTDB taxonomy): domain Bacteria; phylum Fibrobacterota; class Chitinivibrionia; order Chitinivibrionales; family Chitinispirillaceae; genus JAFGIN01. The sequence continues at coordinate 61,663 of JBNKZD010000054.1, forward strand.
CAGGCACGTAGAAGCGCTGAAAAAGCACTAAAAAATCGGAATGCACTTGCAATTGCAACTGGTATAGGTTTGACCGGATTTATTATTTCACTGACATTCTAAAAGTTAGATCAGTTATGATATTTTTCAGACAAATTACAATGCATAAATGTTTACTATTACTCCAGAATAATTTCAAAGTGCTATGGATTATTATTGCTGCAGTTTGTTTATCAATTCTGTTCTGCGCGAAACTGGGAAACGAACGCCAATGGGATAACCCGGTAGATCCATCAGGAACGAACTATTTCCCACCTGAAATCGTGTATATTGACAGACCTGTATTTGATGCATACCCGATAAAATCGTTCGATTTCAGCATTCCTGCTACAGACAACGAAAATGCTATTTCGGAGTATTTCTGGTCTTTTGATAATGGTATAACCTGGAAAAGTACGGGACAGGTTTCACATATCAGTGCCAGCTGGGACACATCAGCAATAGGCCCCAAAAAAATTCTAACATACGTTACCGATATGCATGGTCTCAAATCAAGAATCGACACAATAAATGTTTTCGTACACCGATATGAGCCAATCATTACACCAGTCAGTAATACAATAGTGTCTCAGCGCGACACCTTTAAACAGGTACTTAAAGGTACAGATTCTGCTGGAGTGCCATTAAAATACTATTGGGACATAAACATTGACGGATGGGACGATTCACTTATTGCACAAACTGCTGAGTGCTCCTTTTCAAAACCTGAGGGTGGATCAGTATATGTCCGTTGGGCAGTCAAGGATGAAAGTACCTATTTTAAAGACGACACATTCATGGTATATTTCAACCGAAAACCATTCCCACCTAAGGTTGTTTCACCTGCAAATGATACCATTAAAAAATTTTCATTCTATGATTATTCAAAAAGTAATGGTTCTGTAGTTATCGAATGCACTGGCAGTGATCCCGACGATAGCATTTCTACCCTCAAATTTGACTTACGCTATAGCATTAAAGATAAAGCTGATAGTATACCTGTTACTGCAAGTAATCAAAAATTAACACTGAGTAACATCGAAGAATTAACTGTTTACACTTATGTATTGACTGTAACTGATAACTGGAAAAACAGTGCATCTTCAAAAGGACAATTTATTGTTCTGCCACCACCACCGAGACCGGAGGGAATGATATTTGTTAAGTGCTTTGATACGACCTTTCTGATGGGACAATCCCCATCCGGTCAGGACAGCACGGCTATTCCGGTTCACCAGGTTAAATTTTCTAAAAACTTCTGGATAGACACAACAGAAATTACTGTTGAGCAATTTGCAAAAGTTCTATCTCTACCACAAACATCGACCTCCCCCCGATTACCGGCTACTAATATTACCTGGTTTGACGCAGTCCTGTTCTGCAATGCACGCAGCAAATTAACCCATCTGGACACTGTATACAAATACTCCTCTGTAGCAGGGACTCCTGGAATAAAGTGCAAGTTGGATAATGTCACAGCAGATTTAAAAGCAAATGGATATCGGTTGCCCACTGAAGCTGAATGGGAATTTGCCTGTCGCGGAGGAATGTCAACTCTCTTTTTTTGGGGAAATGACTACTCCATCACCTGTAATTATGCATGGACTTTTACGCCGGCTGAAATAAAAGTACACGAAGTTGCATCACTGAAACCAAATCCACTGGGTATTTACGATATAGCTGGTAATGTATGGGAATGGTGTAATGACTGGTACGGATTATATCAAAAATCTGCGATTCTCGATCCAGCAGGTGCTTTAACAGGTACCGAACGGGTGCTTCGTGGTGGTTCTGCAGCCAGTTCCTATTACTTTGCGCGGTCTGGTGTCAGAAGTAAACTACGTCCTGAGACCTATAATGCTTTTATAGGTTTCCGTGCAGTACTTCCTGTTCCCTGATCATTCAGTGAAGTACCTGTATTTTCAGCTGTCAGAACATCATAGACGGTAAGTAGATCACGATTGGGATAGATATTCCAAAGTGATAATATCGAACACATCTGTTCATCGGACAAGCCGTTTTTGAAGACCATGCGACAGGTAGAATAAAAAGGATCCGGAAAGAATTTACCAAAGATACGTACCTTGCCAATAGTGATTTCAGCGTCTGCAGCTGATGGTATCTCGGCACCGGGATTTTTTATAAAGAATTTGATTCCCGAACGAGATATATCGAGGATGTTAACCTCTGCAGGCCTGCTCCCGATAGTAATCTTTTTTCGGCTGTTAACCGGATATCTCAGCATCTCTCTGGTATCTTTATTGTAGTCGTTAAATTTCTGATAATGCCATTGTACTAATGAGTCGGTAAAGTTTTGGAAGAGTACCTTACAAATATTAGTACGGGAATCCTCAACTGCCGGTAAACCTATAGAATACTCAATCTGCAAATGTATTTTCAGATGATTATTTACATTTTTGATTATTTTCCAGCAGCCGTGAAACGTTTCGAAATCCCCCTCAATCTGTCTGAAATTACAAACGTAGTTCTTGGTATCACGGGTGTCTTTCTGATTCCAGGAAAAAGGGATCCCTTGAAGGGCAAGATGCCACTCTGAATGTGATCTGCTATGCTGTTTTACACTGATTATTTGAGGTAGTGCGGTGCCGATTTTATTGAAAGAAGTCATCTGACGCCATACATCAGAAACTCTTACATTTTTTAAAAGCGAGGATGTCGAAGTGATGATTTCGAGTGCCATTCATGACCTCACAATAAATTGATCATTTATAGGACTTGGTTACTGCACTGAAAATAAAAATCTCAGAAACATTGTAGTGACCAGAAATGATTGGAAACTGATAAAAGAGTAGATTTACATATTATCTAAGTGTTAAGTAATATACAACAATTCAGGAAAGAAACAAAAAAATATCTGTATTTTTTTTAACATCATTCAACATATTGATTATTAATGAGATGAACAATTGATAGTAAATTTGAAAATTGTTTCAGGGACTGTAACATCTCCCTCCACCCAAATTTTACCATTCATTGCATTTACCGCCATTTTGCTGAAAGTGAGCCCTAAACCAAAATTCTGCCCTTTAATACAGCTCATTGACTTCTGTACACCTGAAAATTTATCGAAAACGACCTCTCGCATATCTTCTGGAATGAACGAACCAACATTTTTAACCGATGTCAGCAGTTGATCATTGGAATACTCAAATGAAACAGTAACCATTGAATCGGGCATAGCAAATCGAATCGCATTACCAATTATATTTGATAATACCCGGAAGAACAAGTCCTTATCAATATGTACCTTTTCCGGAACTGTATCTGAAAATGATATATGTGTTTGCGAAAACAGTTTTAATTCATTTAGCACGGAAGGTTTGAAATCAACCATCGTTTTTCGTGCTACAATCGTTCCCTTTTCAAAGCTTGTCACTCCGAGCATATTGTTTACCATGGTAAAAATCTGTTTCACACCATTTTCAGCAGTCTCAAACAACCGTTTTTGAACGTTATTCTGTTCCGGATAGAGTTCTTTTAAAATCTCGATTGCACCGGAAATGCACTGAAGAGGATTTTTGAGATCATGAACCACCACATCGAAGTAGAGGTCCTGAATCTGCAACAGCTTCTTTCTCTCAATAGCGGTATCTGCGATTTTAAGAAACTGGAGTTCATTAAAGGGTTTTGTAAGAAAATCAGATGCACCGTTTTTCATACTCTCAATCCCGATTGTGAGACTGTCATGAGATGTAAACATGACCACCTGAACGTACTTGAACTTACTCTTAATAATCGGCAGCAGCTGAAGACCATCAAGACCAGGCCCGAGATTGACATCAAGAAGAATTAAATCGACATCAGGGTTCTTTTCCAGATACGCGAGACAATCTTTTTCACCATGAGCGAAATCTGCCTTAAAACCGTCTAATTCAAGTAATCCACTGATACCTGTACATATCGAGATCTCATCATCAACTATAAGTATATGACCTTTGGTTGCCTGTTCCACTTACCGGTCCTTTTTAAAGTGCTTTTGGTCTTATATATAATAGTTTTATAGGATGGGAATTTCCACTGTTTTTTCTACAAATAAAAAAACCCTCTGAAACTGCTTTTTATTCTAAAAATTATGCAATTTCAGAGGGTTTTGAATTTATCGGAGCGACTGGATTCGAACCAGCGACCACTTGAACCCCATTCAAGTACGCTACCAGACTGCGCTACGCTCCGATTAATTGGTTCATAAAATACATTTCAGAGAGGGTGATTAACAAGAATATTTCAAATCTGTCTGCCGATAAAGTAATTTTGCATTTAAATGAAAATACTCCATACTGCAGACTGGCATCTCGGGCGCATTTTTTTTGAAACCTATCTTACCGATGATCAGGCGTATTGCCTTGAACAGATAGTTGCATATGCTAAAGATTTCAAGCCGGATGTCATCCTGATTACCGGCGATATTTACGACAGAGCAGTCCCCCCCCCTGAAGCAATCAAGCTTCTTGATGAAACACTTCATCAGATTGTAACGGATATTAAATGTCATATTATCATTATTGCCGGCAACCACGATAGTCCTGAAAGGCTCTCATTTGGATCACGTATATTTGCAGCTCAGGGTATTCACATCATTGGAAGCCTTTCTCAAACTATATCACCGCTGGTACTGCAAGATAACGAGGGTCCGGTTTATTTTTATCCGATAGCCTACACCGAGCCTCCAAAAATCAGATCTCTTTTCAGCGATGACACAGTGCGATCACATCATGATGCGTTTGCAGCTATAACAAGGCGTATTCTGGAGCTACATCCACCACACATCCGCTCTGTACTTTGCGCTCATGCTTCGATTCTGGGTGGTGAAATATCAGACTCCGAACGGCCATTATCAATCGGCGGTGCAGAAACGGTGAGTGCAGAACTTTTCAGCCAGTTTACATTTACAGCACTCGGACATCTTCATCGGGCTCAGAATATCGGGAAACAGGTGAGTTATGCTGGTTCCCTGATGAAATATTCATTTGCCGAGGTTTCGCACATAAAAAGTTTTTCTGCAATTACTCTTGATAATAATGGAATTTTTAAAGTTGATAAAGTTCCACTCCAACCCCGACATGATTTGAAAATTATTGAGGGTACACTTGAAGAAATTTTAGCAGCTCCGGTTTCTGATAAAGAAGCCTACTATATGGTTTCACTTACCAATAAGGAACCACAACTTAACGCAATCGGAAAACTGCGAAATGTCTATCCCAATGTTCTTCATATTCAGCGACCGGAACTTTTTAAAATGCACTATGCATCAGGCAGCGTACAGGACCATCGCAAACTTTCAGAGTGCAATCTTTTTAAAACGTTTTTTCAGGAAACCACCGGTGAACAGATGAATTCAGAACAGATTGAATATTTACATTCAATAATTTCGGACATCACCATCAGAGAACGTGAAGCCTTATGAGACCATTGGAACTGAAAGTCAAAGCGTTTGGACCATTTGCAAATGAGCAGATCATCGATTTTACCAGGCTCTCAGATCGTACACTGTTTCTTATCCATGGCCCAACCGGATCGGGAAAAACGTCGATTCTTGATGCGATCTGTTTTGCGCTTTATGGACAGACGTCAGTTTCAGAACGACCGTCCGTTACTATCCGGAGTCATCATGCTAATGTATCAGTTCAAACTGAAGTAACACTAGCATTTACTGTCGGATCAAAGATATTTCGTATAGAACGTATACCAGAGCAACTGCGTCCGAAATCGCGGGGTGAAGGGTTAACTCGTCAGACTGCATCAGCAATACTCTTTCAAAAATCCAATGCACCGGATAAACCAGAATGGGAAATTCTGGAAGATCGCTGGCTGCGTGTTACAGAAAAAATTGAAGAGATTCTTGGTTTTAAATGTGACCAGTTTCGTCAGGTGGTCATGCTCCCCCAAGGAGAATTCCGTAAATTACTCAATGCATCATCCCAGGAAAAACAGGCAATTCTTGCTATATTATTTAAAACCGGACGATACAAACAGATCGAAGATATACTCAAAGAAAAATCAAAAGAGATAAAGCAATCCTACGACTCCATTTCGAGTCAGATTACAATGTATCTGGACAGTTGCTCATGCAGGTCAATTGACGAACTTGAGCAAACGATGAATTCACTTGCACAGTCGCAGGTTGAAGTAAACGAACAGCGCGCAAAACTTCAGTTACAGGAGGAAGAGTTACTCAAATTAATTGCTGAAAAACAGATTACCTTAACCCGTTTTACTGAACTTGAATCTGCACAATCTGCTTTTTACTCTTTGCAACAGCAACAACCCGCAATTACGGAAATGCAACATGGACTTGAAAAAGCAGTAAAAGCAGCACAACTTCATCCGATCGAACAGGCTCTTGAAAAGTGTACAACCGAAATTCAGGGATATACCAGGCAACTTGAACAAAACAAGAATACCGCTAAAGCTTGTCAGCAGCGTTTTGAGGAAGTACATAAGCGACATCAGCAGATACCCACTCTTGAAAAAAGACGCGAGCAGTTACAACTGGAACTGGAGAGAATTAATCAATTACTTCCGAAAATCAGCCGGCTCGATGAAGCCAGAGCTTTGTTTCTGCAAGCTGAACAAAAAATGACTTCATGTAAAGATACACTTTTAAAACAAAAACTCCATCTTGAATCGATTGTTGCTGCGCTGAATAAATTAAAAGAAAACCATAAAATGGTTCTGGAGCAGGCTGGATTGCTGGAACTTCTTAAAGTACAGTATCGAGAGATCGAAACCAGGAAAAGAAATTTACAGAAGATCTTACAGCTGGATGTTGAAATCACTCAGGTAAGTGATGCATTGTCTATTCAGACAAATCGTTTCCAATCAATATGTACAGAACTCGAAAACAAACTACAATTATTGGAACAACTTGAAAAACTTCAGTATGAACACCGGGCAGCTCTGCTGGCGCTTACATTAAAGGATAACATCCCCTGTCCAGTTTGCGGATCTATTGATCACCCACATCCTGCACAATCAGATACTGCTTTACCAGATGAAAAACAGATCGAACAACTTAAAAAAGAGTTGAAAAAGGGTGAATCAGCAAAGGAATCTCAGCGGATTGAGATAGAAAAAAAAGAACAGGATTTAATTCGCTTTCAAAAAGAACATGCTGTTCTACACGAGCAGTTGGGAGAAAACGGTCATAATTTACCGGAGATCGAACAAACGTTAACCAAACTCTCTTCAGATCTTAAAAATGCTGAACTTGCATCGGTAAAACTGCAGAAATCAGCTGCAGATATTGAACGCGGCGAAAAAGCGCAGAATGAGACTGAAAAGAAAATCAGTACATTATCCAGTGAACACGATTTGTTACTTCAGGAATTGAGCATCGCACAGGCTGAATATCAGACTCTCAATGCAGAAATACCTCCGGAGTACAGTAACTCCAATGCGATCAATGAAAAACTGCAGCAGATTTCAGTTGAAATTACTTCTATAAATAATCAAATCGCTTTAATACGTGAAAATCTTGAAATAGTACTTAAAGAAAAATCCTCCCTGGAAGCAACCGGTAATTCGATACATGATCGACTGATGGCACTAAATGTGGAATTAAAAAACAGTACTGCACAATTTCTTGATCAAATAACAACCTGCGGATTCGCCGATGAAAACCATTACAAAGCATCTGTAAAAAGTGATGCGGAAATCACTTCTTTGCGTAATGCAATAGATTCATTTAACCTGCAGCTGCACAGTGCAAACGATCGCATGCAACGCGCTCTTAAAGAGTGTGAAAACAGTAAAAAACCCGAAATTGAGTTTTATGAAAATCAACTGCGCGAATTAAAAAAAGAGATTGGAGAGGCAATTTCACAACAAAGTGAAATTCAGAGTCAATTGTTTCAACTTGGACAAAAACGAGCAGAACTTCAAAAACTCACGCAGAAAGTAAAACTGAATGAGAAGGAATATGCAATGGCAGCAAGTCTCTCTGATGTTTGTTCCGGAAACAACTCCATGCGCATTACATTTGAGCGGTTTGTACTGGCCTCTCTACTGGATGATGTTCTTGCAGCAGGCACTGAACGGCTTGCGATTATGAGTCAAAATCGCTACTCGCTCCACAGGGCAAAAACTCATCTCGACCTTCGCACCTCAGGCGGACTTGAACTCATGGTATTTGATTCCTATACCGGTATCTCACGACCAGCCAGTTCGTTAAGTGGTGGCGAAAGCTTCCTGGCTGCACTCTCTCTTGCTCTTGGACTTGCAGATGTAGTTCAGTCGTATTCCGGAGGTATAGTACTTGATACGCTCTTCATCGATGAAGGGTTTGGCAGTCTGGATTCAGAAGCGCTTGACTGTGCGTTTCAAGCGTTAGCTGACATCGGAAAAAATGGCAGATTAGTTGGGGTTATATCGCATGTCAGTGAATTGAAAGAGCGCATCGATACCAGGCTTGAGTTAATGAATGGTAAGCATGGAAGTTCGGTGGTTTTTAATATATTTTAAAATTGAAATAATCATATAGGAATAACTGGCTTGCAAGAAATTAGTTTTGCAGGTACACGCCTCAGATTTTCCTGAATATAGTTTCTAATAGTGTTAAATCCGTTAATAGCATTACCTTAGAAGGTGATCATTTCCCATCTTGTTAACTCATTCTCTTCATACCCAAAATCTTTTACAAATCGGTCAACAGGGCCATGTACTGCTCCCATGAGCGGTTCCCGAATTTTCTTTGCCGTAAGATAATCGACAGCTCCGGAGAATGTCCCCATGATCAGGCGATCAAGACGGGTATCGGGCGCATTAAATGGACCACCCTTGACAGAGCCCCAGAGTGAATCGACAATGCATAGTTGCTGACGAACCGGATTACCACCCCACAAAGCATTACTTTTGCTGAAACCGAGGATATAATCAAGTCCTCCGCCGGCATGGATACGGAACGGCTCGAAAGTGCCTGCATGATTTTTTAGAGTCATGGTAGTTCCACCAAGCGATTTATCATGGCTTTTGTTAACAGCAATATTTACCAGTATATCAATTGAGCCATCAGCAATCATTTTTGTGCATTTGTATGATTTAAAACCACCCTTTTCCGGGATTTCCAACTCTACAGTCCCACCAAGTGCTTTGCTTTTTTCGCCAATAATCACTCCATCAGGTAATCCTTTTCCAATAAATGGAGAATAGAGTGGTCCTGCATTATGTGTTCCGTCGTAAATGTATATATTCCCGAATTTAATACCAAGTTTGTTCAACTCTGTACAGCATTTGTTAACTACTGCAAGCCTGGGGTGGTTTTTCCCAATACAGTTCACTTTGATCGCAACTTTTACAGAATCCCAATTTTTGCTTTCTGGTTTTCGAAAGATTGTTTTCCAGGCTTCGCCTGCTGTTTCTTTCCTCGTTAGTGATACAGCTACAGCATCAAGAGTCCGCTCAACTTCAGCATTATTTACCACATTATTCTGATCATTCATTTCCCACCCTGCAGGATCAGAGGTAATCATTGCTTTATTTACACCACATACCACCCGAAGATTATCGATATCAGGATTCACAGCCATTCTGGGGACATACACCTGCTTTGTGCCGTTTGATTTGGAAAATACTGACTGACTTGCCGCCAGAAAGCTTCCAGCACTTATCAGCGTTGTTTTAACAAAATTTCTTCTGTTTATCGATTTCATTCCTACCACTCTTTTTAAGCATATAATGGTTGTAGTTTTATAACCTTAAGAAAAATGGACTATTTTTATTAAACCAATATATATACTCGCATTGCCCTTTCACAACATTCTGGTTACCTGTGCAGTTACAATTTATATTGAATACAGGTATTATAACAAGCCAACAACCGAACTGCTCATTTCGACAAGATTTGAAATGAGCGAATGAGGCCCGACTGCTGCCAATGCGAGGTTGTGATTTTTTAACACAAAAGGAGCCATTCTAATGTCATATTCATATCGTCTTCCCCAGGCAATTATCCCTGTGGTATATACACTCCGTTTTGATGTCAATTTTGAACAATTCATCTTTATCGGTCAAGAAGATATAACCATTGAGATAAAAGAAGAAACACCTGTTGTCAGATTGCATTGTGAGGATTTAGAGATTACAGAAATATCACTTAGCAATGAAACTGCATCATTTCGCGTGGAATACGACCTTTCAAAAGGTGAATTGCACATCAAATCGGACATGCCGTTTGTACCAGGTACTTATTCATTGAATGTTGGTTTTTCAGGTAAGCTCAATGATGACCTCAGTGGTTTTTACCGGAGTCGATACATTGACAATAATGGTCAGGAAGCGTACCTTGCTACTACACAATTCGAGGCTCCCTATGCCAGAAAAGCATTTCCCTGTTTTGATGAACCGGCATTCAAAGCCCCATTCAAAGTCTCCCTTACTTTCCCGGAGCATATGATTGGAATCTCCAACATGCCTGTTGAATCAGAAACCATTATTAACAATCGCAAATCAATTGTTTTCGCTCAGACCCCTTCCATGTCAACGTATCTCCTTTACATGGGAGTCGGCAACTTTGATTTTATCGAACAGATTCGGGATGGACGTGCGATACGGGTTTACGGAGTGAACGGGAAATCGGCACAGGGAACATTTGCACTTCGATTTGCAGCCGATGCTCTTCACTTTTTCGAAAATTACACGAAAGTCCCCTACCCCTTACCAAAACTGGATCTGCTTGCGATTCCCGATTTTGCTGCAGGTGCGATGGAAAACTGGGGCGCCATCACATTCAGAGAAGTCCTTATGTATGTCGATGATTCAACAACATCCCTGACAGTCAAGAAAAGAATAGCAGAAGTTATTGCCCATGAGCTGTGGCATCAGTGGTCAGGAAATCTGGTAACAATGAAGTGGTGGGATGATTTATGGCTCAATGAAGCATTTGCAACCTATCAGGCATATAAAGCGGTCGATCAGTATTTTCCTCAATGGCATATTCTGGATGACTTTATTGAGGGTGATACAAAATCAGCTTTTGAGATGGATATGCTTTCCACTACACACCCCATCGCAGTACCGGTACATACAGCCAATGAAATTGAAGAGATTTTCGATCATATAAGTTATGGCAAGGGTGGAAGTGTTTTACGTATGATTGAAGGATACATCGGTGGAGAAGCATTCAGAAATGGGGTCTCCGCATACCTTCAAAAATTTGCATTTAAGAACGCAATCGCTGAAGATCTCTGGGATACACTTGAACTGCATTGTGGATTACCCATAAAAGAGATCCTTATCTCCTGGATCACCAAACCTGGTTTTCCGCTTCTGACAGCATCCCGGATAAATAATTCTATTCATCTCACTCAGCAGTTGTTTACAGCTCAGAAAAACGTTTCCGTAGCACCCTGGCCGATCCCCTTGACCTGGATTTCACAAAATACTACAGAGGAGCGTCTGTTCGATTCACCAGAATGTGACCTCGCTATAAATGGGACATTCATTAAATTTAATAATGCACAGAGTGGATTCTTCCGTACCCAGTATGACAAACAGATGTATTCAGAGCTTTGTAAAGAAATAAAAAAACAGCGTTTTCATGAGTACGACCGTTGGGGAATCCTGAATGATTTGTGGGCATGTGTATTTGCTGGTTATGCAGAACTTACAGACCTTCTTGAGATAATGGACTGGTACGATACCGAAGATCATCTTTTTGTTCTGCGCGAACTCTTTTCACACTGTTCAGAAATCAGTCAACTTCTTCGTTTTTCTGACTGTGGGAAATCCCTTTTTAAGAGGTACCGAAAACCATTCGAACATGCCTTAACGAATCTTGGATGGCAATCAAATGAAAAAGAGGAACCAAATTCAAAACAACTCCGTCCCATAGCGATAGATTTCCTCATTCGTGCAGGCGATACACAGGTAAAACAGGGTGCACTCACCAAAGCACTCTCTTATCTTGAAAACGGATCACTGGAACCCGATCTTCGGGCAGCCTGTTTGCGTGCAGTCTCCGATGAAGGGACCTCTCAGCTTTTTGACAAAGTAAAAACAGCTTACGAATCCAAAACTGCGACCGAGGAAAAGTTATCCTTACTCGGTATACTCTCCGAATTTACCGATCCATCGCATCTTAAAATGTACCTTGATTACAGCTTAACAGACAAGGTCAGACGCCAGGACCTCCGAACCGTTTTTTCCCGTGCATCGAATAACCCCAGTTGTCCGGGACTGTTTTTTAACTGGGTCAAGCAGAACTGGGACACGCTTCACGAGTTAAGAAAATCTCACTTTGTCTACATGGGATTACTCCAGACATTGATTACCACAGCTCCGGATGAAAACAGTTTGAATGATATTCGTGATTTTCTCTTGAAAAACAGTGAAGGATATGAGAAGACTAAAGCGAATGCGTTTGAGAGAGCGGAATTGAATATCGCGTTCAGGAAGAGGGAGAAATGATCTTTCTTCTTTATGACTGGTATTATGTAGTTTAGCGCCAGAAATTGTTTACAGCATACTACGGGGTTGAATCAGGGAGTATCCCACTTGCGTTCAATTCTAAACAGAACGCGACTTTGTGTAAACTGTCACTCGTATGGAGGAGGTGCAGTTCCTGAAGTTGCATGGTTAGATGGTACACCGGTAACCCCTTTAAAATTAATTGACTAAAAATATCCTGTTATCTTCAGAAAACAATTTGGGTACATTCCTCCATATTCGCTCTTCTTTCTGTCACCAATCCCAATCTGAGCACCAAGTTCAAACCCGATATTATCTGAAAGGATGTATTCAACAGCCGGCAGCAACATAACTGAATGATCCACAATGTTTCCCAGTGTAAATAATGCACAAGAAAGCTGTCTTGTAACTTCGTAACGCAATCCGACAAATAGATAATATCTTGCAAATCCGGACATTTCGCCTGCAAACAGATTTATAAGATCAACTACATTATAATCAGATGAATTTTTTTGACCCAGCTGGTTATAATAGTATTCAGCCATAGTATACAAACCATTAGCGAATGTGTAATCGAGCCCTGCATCAACCTGTAAATACGAGGAATCGAAATCGGTATATTTTATTGTATTGTAAATCGGATTATTAAATGCAGCTTCCGCCCATACACCAACATCTCCAATCTGACCTGCCAGATCAGCTCCTAACATCATTTTGGGCGGCAGCCCAAGAAGTTTGCGATCAGCATTCATGAATCTTGTGCCACTCAGAGAGAGATCGAATCTGGCAATATTGGTTTTGTAACGAATACCCCCACTGGAATTTTCCAGATCTCTTCCAGGTGAAGCAATGAGTGAAATATGGGATAGATCACCAAGAGGAATCTCCATCCGTAATGCGTTTACGCCAGTTTTTGGAGCATCAGGATCCAATGGATTTTTACTGTTCCAGATATCGGTCGGATTGAAAGCGTAACCGGTTCCCCAGGCGATCATCTGACGACCGATAAACAGATCGAAGTGTTTGAAATACGCTTTAACTAATGCTCGATCGAGAAGTACCTTGTTTGATGGATAAAAGGTTGAATATGGGAGATATTTTATAAAATGGTTAATAGTTTCCTGTGATAACGGAAGAGAAACACTTGAAGAGTCGCCTGATGTTTGCAATTCTCCCAGCATTTCCATTAAAGGATAAAGCATCTCCTGCAGTAGTCTGCTGGTAACGGAACTTTGACGCATAGTTTCGAATGGATCCAGCGGTTGAAGCGGTGCTGTCAGCAGGACATGTGTTTCAACCCCACCATATTTCCCATAGTCCCAGGTGCCCTCAAGACGTGCCATAGCTACATCCGAGATTATTTCATCCGGAGCTATACTGATAGAGGTCCGGTTTTCCAGATATCCTCCAAACTCAAGCTTTCCCAGATTTCCAGCTAATGTATACATTGAAAGTGATAGTACCCATACAATTAATAATGGTAACGATTTCATCAGGTACTCCTTTTATCTGCTCAAATATCTTTCTGAAAACATGTTATCGTCAATATCGATATCATTTTCTGTTTTGTTCATTTCCATAATAGTTTTACTGCCTTTGAGGACATTCTGCATTATGACTTTTTCAAAACTCCAGTATTTACCAATCAATTGTGCCCCTTCCACTGTGAGTTTTTTCCAAAGGGTATTTCCTTCATCGAAATAGTGGACTTCAACGGGAACATATTTTTCTTTGTCAATCCAGTTAATCATTTTTGAATAAGATGAACCAGCTTTTTTCGGTAAAGCTAACAGCTTGTAACAATCAACTCCATTTTTCTTTTCTTCACCTTCCAGTTTAATATCGTAATCTTCCCGCATATCCTTAGTAGACATATCCTCATAAGAGAAATCAGAATTGTTGACAGACTGATTTTTCTGGTGACTAGCAATTTTTCTGACTCGTGCTGTACGCGGTGAATAAAACCAGATATCATCCCCATCATTGAGCATCAAAATTTTCATGCCTTTGATTCTTGCAGGTTCGATATATTCCATAAGGCTTTTCTTACCTTTATCTGCAGAGTAACTCAAGAGTTTCGATACGTTCTCACTGCCGTCGTTCGTATAGACCTTCTGTACCATCTCCACCTTTGATGTTTGCGGAGTCTGATTAGCCTCTGCTTTGTCCAGTATCTCATCAACTGTAATGGCAAATCCGCAAAACGTTATAGCCAGAATCAATGCAGATATCTTTATCATCGTATCCTCCTTTTTTAAGTTTTTATTTCTATTATTCGCATTATCACTTTTGACATCTTTTTTATTGAACATTTTTTCCCACAGCGTAATAATAGCAGGCAATACATATGCACTGCTGACAAAACAGGCTCCAACTCCGTAGAAGAGAGTCATTCCAAATGCTGCCATCCCGTCATGAACACCCAGGGCCATCGAACCGAATCCAATCATGGTAGTAAGTGAAGTAAGCAAAATTGCACGCCCCGTAAATTTCATCACCAGAGGAATGGAACCCTTACCTTCAATCCGATAACGATGCAGGATATGCACCCCATCATCAATACCGATGCCTATTATCAGTGGCAATGCCATAAAATTCATCATACTGAGTTTCATTCCAGATGCCGCCATCAGACCAAGCATCCAGAGAGTACCCATTCCAAGCGGAATTGCCGAAAGAAGAGTGTACTTGAATGATCTGAAATCAATCATGAGAAACAATACAATTGCGATTGCCCCCATGATAGTTGCATCACGACCCTTCTCGGCCATTAATTTCATGAGTAATTGTGTTATTACTGGCATTCCGGTAATGCGCTCGTTGACTTTCATTGTTTGTTCATTAAAATTCTTGAGACTTTTCTCATTCCATATATATCCTTTCGGGTATACATTGATCAATAGATCATTATTTTTCTGGTTGATATAGCGTTTCCTGATATCCTCAGGAAGGTTTTCAAAGGTCACCAGTTCGGTCCCGGTCATGTTGATAAGTCTGCTCTTTAGAACCCCGCCTGCAATTCTCTGGTAGTTATTTAATTGAGGGAGTTTAACATTCGCTGAATCGATTTTATTTGCGAGTGCAAGAACGTAAGAGCTATTATCATCCCTGCCTGCGATCTGATCACATTTGCGAATTATTTTATTGTTTTCACCATTTGACATAATCGACATTTCACCAATTTCTACTATGTTCTGATGCAGACGAATTAGTTCCCGGTTAAGTTTCTGCACATCAACAGCAGTGAGCGTTATCGCCGGGGTGTTGTTGATAAGTTTTTCCCTGAAGGCTTCAATTACAGATACATTGTTTTTCTGAACTGATTCATCAGGAAGAAACTCAGTTATAGCATCGACAGAACCAATCAGCCCGGTACGGTTCCCCGTTTTCTTGAACTCTTCTGTTAATCTGCGACACTCCTCCAGATTACGAGCTTTTACCAGAGCGAAATCCGGGGAAATTTCGAATTTGTCGAGAATGGTTTTCTGGGTATTCTGGCTTGGAGTTCCTTTGGGCTGAAGCTCCATCAGGTCATATTCCCATTGCATATTCAATGCGCCACTAAACGAGAAAACAACCAGAACTATTGCAACAACCAGTACAGATATCGCCACCGGGAGTTTTCCAAGAAATCTTCCCGACGCTGAGAGAAAGCCAAACTGGAATGGTCGCAGTAGTATAGAAAAAACCGGTAATTTAAAAAATGCAGAAAATGGTTTTGTCATTGAACGCCACACGGAGACAACAAATCCCATTTTGCACGTGATTAGAAGATTTGCGATAACTGAGTAACCTTTATTATCCCACACGATCATTGATGGAAGCATCACCATCTGGGTGATCAACGTAATGATAATTCCAAGTCCCATGGCGATTCCCATCTGAGAATATGCTGCGAACCCTGTGAGAGGAAGGCATAAAAAAACAATTGCAGTAGTCAACGCTCCGGTAATTACACCGGTTCCCACCCTTTTATACATATAATGGATAGATTCTTTAACAGATTTACCCATTTCTATTCCGTCGCGAAAACCCGATATAAAATGGATACCAAAATCAATACCGAGTCCGATAAGTACTATGCCGAACCCTGCGGACATCATGTTGAGATAACGGAACAGAAGTGCCAGAATTCCCGCTGTCCAGATTATTCCAACGACAAGGGTTATTACTGAAAAAAATGGTGATTTCCATTCTCCGAACGAGCCGATAAGAAGGACTAAAATTATACATAAAGCGATGACACTGGGCCAGCTGAAATCTTTGGCCAGAACATTATTTTCGTCAATTTGCATCATCATAAGACCTGTACGACTGATATTACAATCCGGATACAGTTGTCTTATCGCATTCAGAGAGTCATCGATACGGTATCCCAGGTACATCAAATCCTCGAATTCATTATAACTGACCGCAGGTTGCAGCATCATCAACAGTACGGTATTGTCGGAAGAGAAATAATATTGAGGACCGGCAATGAAATCGGTAACTGCTTCGACCGTCGCACCTGAGTCGCCTTTTTCTACATAGAGTTCCAGACTCTGCAGAAATCTGCGAATTCCCTCAAGCCCCTGTACAGCCTGTGCCTCACCATCAAGAGTGGTCAGATTGTCGGCATCCTCAATAAATTCCTTTTCGAAATTATTATTAATATTCCCGATAAGATCAGGTAAAGCAAGAGAGCTGAACATGGTAAGCGTATTTTCCAGGTCTTTTGGTTTCTGAATAATGAATCCATGTTCAGACATGAATTCATTATCAAGTTTGTAATCGACACGCTTAACCAGATTCAGGGTATCATAGCTGATATCATCTGGCCGTAACCCTTTCATGAGTGCGACTTTATGTTTCAGTTTCAGATTGACATTTTGAGCCGGTTTGAGGTTGTAGATTTGCTGCAGCCGTGAAGCCAGATCGTCCGCAGCTTTCTGCATCAGTTTTGTATCTTTGCCGGAGTTCTCAATAGTAATCATTACCGTAGCATCAGAAGAATAATCTTCAATAATCTCAAGATACTCACTTACCTGAGGTATATCCTTTGGCATCATTTCTGCGAACTGAGTTTTAATGCTTAGTCTTGTTGTCGCTGCAAGCATAGCCACCGTGATA
Source organism: Chitinispirillaceae bacterium (assembly GCA_050301235.1). Taxonomy (GTDB): domain Bacteria; phylum Fibrobacterota; class Chitinivibrionia; order Chitinivibrionales; family Chitinispirillaceae; genus JAFGIN01. The sequence goes on from JBNKZD010000054.1 coordinate 79,213, forward strand.
ATTGCACATACAATCAGAATCTTACCCGGATGCTTGACAACAACACCCGACAGTACATCAAAAAATTTCTCACGTAATGTCATGAAAATCGCTCCTTGTTTCCAGAGAATCAGCCAATCTTACATTTCGTTATCAAAATTCTCTGCGATTGTCTCTTTTTTGGGTAGTGCAGCGGCCAGAGCCTTGTTCATCAGGTGAGGTACTTCCGATGGAACAAGAATGACCGACCCTTTGCTCTTTACCGCATCAAGTAAAAGGTTAAGTGACCGAAGTGTTAGCGCTTCATCATTACCCTTATACTTTTGTGAAGCCTGAGCGTATTTTTCAGCAAGCTCTATCTCTGCGGAACCTAGAATTACACGTGCATTTTTCTCTCTTTCAGCCTGTGCTTCCCTGCTTATAGAATCCTCAAGCTCACTTGGAACAACAATAGCCTTTATCTCAACAGAAAGTGAAGTTATCCCCCAAGGGTTGGTTTTCGCATCCAGAATATTCTGAAGCTCCTGCCCTATTTCATTCCGGTCTGTAAGCAGCCTTGCAAGAGTTGTTTTACCAATAATATCCCTGAGTGCCGTTTTTGCACTGAGAGGAACTGCAGCTTTATAGTTTTCAACTTCAAGTGAAGCTTTTGCAGCATCCCAGATCATCCAGAACATGATTGCATCAATAAAAATCGGTACAGCATCTTTTGTAAGCACTTTTTCAACAGAAAAATCGGTAACTGTTACTCTACAGTCGATATAACCACATGGGGTGTCTACAAATGGTATGATGAAAAATAGTCCTGGCCCTCTGGTTTTGATATATCGACCAAGACGAAGAATTGGTACTCGCTCCCACTCAAGTGCAATTCGTAATGAAAGGGCAGCCAATCCAAATAGTGTGGCCAGAGTAACCAACATAAGAGAGTGAGGTTTTGCATTTAATCTGACAGATAGAAAAACCAAACCTGCAGCAATGACCAGGAGTATGATATTGATTTTATATCGTTTTAAACCAAACAGATATTTGTTCAGCGCCCAGATAACAGGGTTAAACTCTTTCGATTCCTGATATTCCTTATTTTTTGATGCCATTTCGCGATCTCCCTTCACTATCTTTCTTTGTACGCTCCTGAACAATTTTATTTAAAGTCGAAATAACCTCTTGTGAATGCAACCCAATAGCCGCTATTTCATCCAGAAACTTGCTGCAAATCCTTTCAACCTCTCTCTGCTTCTCTTCGGGATGTAACTCGGTGTTTCGTTCAGAAACAAACGTCCCAGTCCCCTGCTGGGTATTAACCACACCACGAATCTCAAGTTCACTGTAGGCTTTTGATATAGTATTGAGGTTTACCTGAAGATCTACCGCCAGCTGCCGCACAGTAGGCAGACGTTCACCTGGTTTCAGCATTCCATTGGCAACGCCAAAAATGACCTGATTAACTATCTGACGGTAATATGGAACCCCACTGGAGTTACTCAGAGAGAAGGAAAATGCCAAATCAGCCCCTCCTATTGTTTTATTGTCATAGATAACTATTACACTACAATTATAGTACAATCCGGGGATAATGTCAAATAGTTTTTAGAAAACTGCTTTTTTTTCGGGTGATATTAAGGCTGGGTTTACAGCAGGAAATATAATACCTGTGAACTCGCCGATTTCTTGACGCGACTAGCTTCGATTCCTTTGATAATTGCTCTCAGAGCTTTTAGCATTATTCATTCTAAGGGCAATAAATTCCAGTACGATCGCACTGGAATTTATTGTACAACCAGCCCTTTAGACCTTATCACCAGAAAGACAAAACCTTTAAATCTCTGAACCGATACTAAAGGGCACTGTGCTATTCATCGCAGATAAATCGGCAAGTTCAGGTTTAAATACTATCAGGATGGTTCTGTAACAACCAGATTCATCTCTTTCCAGAATCGTCTTTGGACAAGGTCTACTCCGTATCCATTTGTTCCCAGGTATTGCACACGCAAATGAAAACTGTATGCCATGGTCGAACAGGTAATAGTAGCGCCTGACCTGGTGGCAATAGGAAAGGGGACTGAACCGTTAATCACTCCATTCCAGGTTGAATGAGGCACTGGACGAGGAATTATTACTGTGTCACCCGCACTCTGTGCATAGCGGCCACGAGATGCAGACACCTGATAGTTATCAAGATGCCCCTGAGGGTTATATACCGTTACCCGACAAGTGATTGTGCGGGTAGAATCAAGGATTACATCACCACAAACGCTAGATTCCGGACTGGCAATGTCAAAACTTGCATCGGGCATGCTGTTATCGATTCTGATCATTGGCATCTCTTGTGTCACCACCGGAACATTAGATGCATTAAAACCAGTAATGCGTAATTTGTAATAACCATCTACATAATTATGAGTATTCCATACCATTTTCAGCGCATGTTCTAGCCAGTTTCCTTCAGGTTGGATATCAATATTCTGAAATGGCCCACCTATAGGCCCCATAGACTTGGATTCCCAACGATGTGTTGTGTCGTTCCATTCTAGATTAGTCAATGAATCCTGTATATTTTTCCAGGTCTCTCCACTTAATTGTGTGCCGGTATTGTCTGTTTTGAGTGTTTCTATTGTATAGTTAGTTACCGCAAGAGACGATGCAAAAAGACCGTAAATACGGAGATATCCACAGAATGGATGACAACTGAATGTACCACATGGATCTCCGGGTTGTGCGTATGCATACCCGTTTACGATACGGGTTGTATCAACAGGTAATAACCCTATACTATTGAATTGGAAACCCGTTGCCGGAGGTATACCATTACCTCCCAGAGGGATTATAAGATCTGATGGTATAGTATAATCCCGATGAAAATCGGTGCTTATATTCCAATCAAACGATGTCATTGGTGCATCAAAGATTTTTGTCCAGGTACCATTCACGAATTGATAGAAACGAGCCCTGATATCCGGTTGTGCATCAAATCCCAGATTTAGTTCTGGCTGCACAGGCTTGAAAGGAGAAAACTCGGATTCTCTGGCAAGAATTGTACCTTTACTTTTCCATAAACGGCCGAACTTGAATTTAAACTCATAGTCTCCAGTAGCGTTCGAATAGGCACTTCCCAGATAGTCATCCCTGAGAAGCAAACCTGGTAAATGAGGGGTTCCGGGTAGAGGCGATTCTTTAAATGAATCGACTTCATAAAAGTCTATTCGACAGCCTGGAAGAGGCTCAAAATAGGTTGGAAATTGTGTAAATACTTTTCCATGAATATAATAGGTCTGGATTCTTTTTTTTATAATATCAAGATACGATTTGGGAAGCGAAAAGTTGAGTGAAAGCGCCCTGGCATTTTTGATGGAACCGGAATCTGTAAATCGTGATTGCGGAATGATGCGTTTTAATGCCATTGTTCCAGCCTCAGAAGGTGTAACTGAAGCAGGATACAGTGCTACTTCAACTGTTGCTGGTAACGATTCAGCTTCAATTTCAAGCGTATAAAGTCCATTGCCATCAAGGGATGCTTCACCAAGTAAGTTCCCCTCATTTAGAACACCGATGTTAAACATTCCCCGTTCGATGTCTGAATCGGCAACATTTTCTAGCTTACCCTTAACATAATACTTCATGATTCCTCCTGGTAAATGTGAAATAGGAAAAGGATTTCTGCAGTACAAAACATTTTAGAATGTGCGAGATAATCAAGATATACAGTTGACTCTTCATTTTATAATCATTCGATTAGAGCTTACAATTTAGTGGATCGAACGTTTTGCACACATTAAATGCAATTTGGATAAGACAGTTAGAGAAATATTTTTAATGTGTTAATTGCTATTTTGTTAATTAATATAATTCGAGAACACTATTGTGTCAAATTAAATAATATAGAAAAACATGCTCACAATCCTATATCAATCTACAAGAAAAATTCACAAATAATCTCTGTAACTTATTGAATTATAGCCAGGTAATGAAACGAAATGTTCACAGACCGTGAGCGAAATCTGTATATAGTGTATTGAAATAATTAATTATTCAAGGTATATTATTTTTCAGATGGTGATTACGATCTGTTTGAATTGATACTAAATTACCCTAACCGAAAAAAAGTACAGGTGTATCATGGAACAACAAAATAAAAAGTAAGACAAAAAACCGGGATTGCCGGATATCTTCGGGCATCTTGATTATCGTACCTATCTCAAAGATGTGTGTATTGGAAAAAAAGAGCAGAATTCTCATTTTTCGTACAGGTATCTTTCACAGAAACTTGGTATCAGATCAGCCGGCTTTTTATCATGGGTACTTCAAGGCAAAAGAAACCTTTCTCCCAAACTAGTTATAGAAATTGCCCGGTATTTTAGACTGAGTGTCACTGAAAGCAGTTACTTATCTTCTGCAGGGGTAAAAATGGTTTGAGAATGATGCTATAACTGGAGTAAAAGGGGTATATGGTGTACGCGGATGCGGTTCCGTTGTTGATTACGAGTTACCTGAAAATCCGATCGAATATATCGCTACTGTTACTAAACCAGTAGAAACTTCACATGCAGCACAGAGAATTACAGGGATTCATGCAAGTGTTTCAGGAATTTCCTTGCATTTCACGGGAGTAAATCCAATTCACATATCGTCCTTTCAGATATGAAGGGAAGGGTCCTTGAAAGTAGAAGTATAACTCCAGGGCAAAAGAATCTTCTATTAGGTGCAAAATTGGCAAAGCAGTTATCTTACGGTATCTATTTAGTATCAATAATTGAAAATGGCAGTAATATACAGACTGTATCCTGTTCGGTTTTACATTGACATTTAAGGTGCAGATGGTAGAATTCACTGCACCTTTTTATATATATTTGTTTTTTGCTTATGGCCATGCAATAATTGCTGTCAGCCAATAATTTTCAGCATATCGTCATGTTCAACCACCGGGGTGATATAATCTGCATTCAAATCGGTCCAACGGTAAAACCATTTACCAAGTACAAACCCATCTTCAGCCTCAGCTACTCCCCAGGCTTTGTTATGTGTAACTGAAAACCAGATTCCTTTCAACTGAACGCCTTCAGGTACCGCTTCATGGATTTTTTTGAACCTCGCGAAAACAGCATTTCGTTGCTCTGGTTTTATTTCGCTGGTAAATAAAAATAACATAGGCAACTCCTTGAAAAGTGAGATGGGTCGAATCTGTTCAATAAATCAATACTGAATCAGGGTGTCGGAAATTTAACAGGAAGCCGGTCGGGGCAATATAATTATTATAATAATTGATAACGCAAGAATTATTCCAATGCATTATATTTGATTACCAATTGATTTAACGGACAGCTATTTGTGATGCCACTTTTCGGAATGGAATCCCTCTACTGGAGATTTGGCGGTGGGTTTGGATTAACTATTGGGCCAGGTTGGTGAGTGGTTGTATCTGTGAATGTAAAATGCAAGAATCAAATTACTTCGTTGAAAGTGTCATCCGTGTTACTTAGAACGATAAAAAACAGCTTTTCTACTTATTGATAAATATAGGAATTGTACATTCGTTGCCTTGAACATTTGGATTCGCATTAAGGTATAACAGATATCTGCCCGCAGGGATATCAGGGATCAGTATTGAAAGTTCATTAGAAGTTTGTACTTCACATGTCCCTGTAAAAACACGTTTACCTTCAAGGGAATAAAGTCTTGCTTGAATATCAGAAGAACTAAAGGGTACATTTGATTTACATAAAATCATTCTGTTTTTATACAAAGCCGTAACCTTATTTCTGACGACTGATTTTAAACCAGGTACAGTAGCACTTACTTTTCCATCATGACTAAAGTATAAATTATCAATTGCGATTTTTCCTTTTTCACCTTTTCCACCGTATACTTTGAATAAAAACTTTGCCAGTCGTGTACGGTCAAGAAGCAGAGGTGATTGGACGTCTGAAGGGGTATGAATTGTTAAAGAATCCAGAGAAATGATCGCACGTTTCCATTCAGCTCCGGTCGGTGGAAAATGTTTATGCCACACTATACCAGCACCACGCACAGACTGACGAGTTGGTTCTTTAGAATCAGAAACGTCAAAATAATCATGTACTTCAAGAGTCAGCTCCTGAAAATCCCCGTTGCAGAGATAATCAAAATAAAAATATGGATACCTCCCTATTTTATTATCCCAGTAAGACGCTGAAGATGAATCATATACATGAACACCGAAACCGGCAAAACCAGGGTTCTTTACACTCCCGGACAAATTATTTTCAAATGGCTCCCCGATTTCGAACTCAAGGAATAGTCCATAACCACTGTCATTAAACCCACTGTTTTGATTCCAGACAGGAAAATACAAATAGGGATAATTCGCGTTTTTTTCTGCCCCATCAAGTATTTTAGATGTACCACCAATCTATTATATCGGTATAAATCAGTAACATACCAACCCCCCACGATCAAATAATCAAATTACACTCGGTGCCAACTCCGGAAACACCGTATGCATTCTTTCCAGATCGGAATCATCATACGCTCTACCCTGAAGAACTTTAACAAATGACTCCAGTTCCTCAATACCTAATGTATAACGAATTTCCGGATTTTCTGATTTGATTTTTGCGAAATGGCTGTAAACAGTTTTAAAGCTTACCGGTTTTGTTACACGCGAACGCCCCTTTGAAATTTCAAAAATCAGTACCTCGTTTTCTTTTCCTGCGGGAGCTTTCAATGTCCTGTCTATAATTTCCTTTGCACGATTCCAGGAGATCTCTCCATTTTCGAGTTTCTGGTGCATTTCGGCTGTAACCATTGGAGCGTATTTTAATATTTCATCGATCCATGATGCACTTTTATCAAGAAACTCGGCTATACGCTCTGTTGACCAATTGACATTATTTAAATATATAACCGTTTCAAAATAATCAGTTATTTTCGTATCAACACGATCAGTGTTCAGTTTTAAATTAAGAGCTTTGATTTCATCCGGTTCACCCGCTACAACTCTCACATCAACACGTTCAAAATAACCCGGATTAGCGATTCGTATGCCCTTTATTGCTTCCAGACGATGAAAACCGCCAACAAGGAAATACTCTCCCTGATTACGTTCCCATACCACCAGTGGCTCAAGAAGCCCGTTTCGGAGTATATCCTTTTCGAGATGAGAAACTTTTGATGGTGATAACTGCCTATGATTACCCACTGATGGGTGAACCGCAATTTTATCGAAATTCAGGTATTCGTAACGTTTGGTTGTTAACATGATTATTTTACTCCATGGTAGATGTAATTGATATAACGTCCATTTTTGATTTTCCCAGTTTCCATCATTCTTTATAATGTCTACAATAATCAACAAACCTGTCGATGTCTGATTTTTTTTACAATAAAATAGTATATCAATTATTCAAAAAATCAATACAAAAATTGCAGGAGAGTGAAACAGAAAAGATCGCTTAAATGGAGTTTCACTGGTTCCATCCGGGAAACCAGTGAATAGGATAACAATTTCAGGCTCAAAACATTAGACTATTTATTCGAAGTATTTAAAACCCTTTTCGCTCGGGTATTTCCATTTTCTTTACCGTTAATTATATACATTCCCTGTGTGTAGTTATGCGGATTGTAGCTTTGCGAAAGCGTTCCACGTTTGCCGTTAATCAGGTAAATAAACTGATTTTCGACATTTGAACGACCAGGACAGGTATTAAAGTTCGGTCCATCTTTTTCCATCCGGATTACCCCGGTTGGTGTACCTTTCGAAACAAACGTGCTCACACTCTGTGGGTCAAGTGTGGTAGAAAATGAATTATTCGCAGCAGCAATTATACCGTCGTTTTTCCCGCTTTTCGATTGCGAAGAGGTGTATTTAGTGACACTGGTTACAGTAGCATTTGAATAACTGAATGTTATGCTTTGTGAAGAAGTGGAATTATTCATGGCCACTACAACATTTGAATCCCCTTTGAAAGCAACGACATACACACCACTTTGCGGACCATAGGTTGCATCAACACGCATATACCCCGGGCGTACCCATTTTGAAAACTGGGCAAGAACCCAGGCTCTGTGGTTTGGGGCATTATTAACCCAGAGAGCTTCTTTACCACCGCTTCTGGAATCATAGGTCATCCACCACCAAACATAGGCACTGAAATCGTTGTTCATGCAATCAAAAAGTTCTTTTGCAAACTTCATACAGGAACTGGCATTATCGTTATCAAAGTAGTGTTCAGTCTGCCAGACGTGTTTTCCAAGATTCAGGGCTTTTGTGTACTTTTTTGGTCCACTTCCGTAAAGGTGTGCACCGATGTATTTTATGTTTGCAGCCGCAGTAGGATCATTAAGTGTTGGATCTGAAAGTGCAAAATTGAAACCGAACGATTCTGGGAGCATGATTGGTTTACCAATCTGGGGAGCATATGTTTTGCAGAAATCAAGAAAGTTCTGAGCTGTCCACGTGCAACCTTCATAGTTAATCTGCTGGGCATAGTCGGGTTCATTTTCTAAAGACATGATATCGACATTTTTTTCTCCACAATAGGTCCAGAAACTTTTCATCCAGGCGGCAAAACTGGCATATTTACTGGTTATTATTGCACCTTTTACAGTGCTTCCGTTGGTTTTTAAAGATTCCGGAGGTGACCAAGGTGTTGCAAACACTGTAGCACCTCTGGCCTTTGCTTTCGTAGCGTTGGATTTTTCATCCGCCCAGGCACCTTTCGGATCAATTCGCAGTCTTAAAATAGTGAAACCAACCTGATCGGGGCCATTTTTGTAAAGACCGTCCATTATTTCATCGCTCAGTGCGCCGCTCCACGCGCTGCTTCCACCAAAACCATCTATAACCTGGTGATCTTTAGAGAAATCAACGGTAACAGTTGCCGCCCACATACTGGAGCATAACCCAAGCACAAAAAAAACAGTTGATAACGTTTTCGTAAAAAACACTTCTCTTCGATTCGACATTTTTCCCCCCGATAAAAATGAGATTCATGTAGCCCGATTGATGCCATCACCTGCTTCTCACAGTTTGGGCACCTAAAAAGATTTTATGCAACATCTCTATAAGATAAGCACAATTATACTTGTTTTCATAAATTTCTATTAAGATGTTACATCGTCACCCTTCTTTTCCCCTCTCCCTTGACTCTCCTGTTAATTTCACCTATTTTAAAATAAAGTCTTTCAATTCTTTTCTGTTTTTTCTAAAAAATGTATTTAATGGTGAAAAATCCACGAAAGAAGCTTGAAATCCATGCCAGAAATAATAGGAATCGACCATTTATACATAACCGTCTTGGATTTAAATAATTCAGAATTGTTCTATGACAAAGTATTTGTTAACATTCTGGGTTTTAAGAAAAATAAGTTTATCATCAATACCGATCAGCACATTCAATATTATAACCGGCACTTTGGTTATGTTATCCGACCGGCGAAAAACGATCACAAACATGACAAATACACCCCTGGACTTCATCACATTTGTCTCAGAGTTGAAAGTATTGAAGATGTTAAATTATGTGCTTCTAAAATAAAACAATTGGGAATCAGCGCATCAGAGCCCCAAAATTATCCTGAATATGCACCAGATTATTGGGCTACCTATTTTAAAGATCCAGATGGAATACAATTGGAAATCACGAATTACCGTCAGGAACGAAAAGACAGATTTATTAAATTTTCGGAATAATCGGATCTCCCTAGCTTCGTGATACTAAGGAAGTAATTTTTAGAATCTGGAAGCACTTTGATTAACAAACTAATTGGAGGATTAATGAAGAGAATGCTTTTACTATTAACATTAGTTGTCGGATTCAGTTCAGCGCAAATTCGATCTCAATTCATTTCAGTTCTGAGCCCTCCACCCTATCAAGTGGGTGACACAATTAAATTTTGTTCTATATGCACAAAAAACATACCTGCAGAGTCGCTATTTGTCTCAACTAATCTTTTCAGTCCGCCAACAAAACCTGCTCCTATAATTTTTTCAGGATCAAAATCGATCATCATAAATAATCCTGATATATCATGGAAGTACCTGTTGAATCACACTTCAGAACAATGCGACACTATTTCGTTTGTTACATATTATGCACCATTTTCAAAAGATTCAATTTTCTATATAAAATTTAAAATGGTTGGGTATGATATCAGTGAACTCACCATTGAAAACATTGACAATAGACTAAGTGAAAATATTAAATTAGTTCACACAACTATGTCAAAACAATCAACAGGTACAAATTATGTCAACCTTCTTGGGAGAATATTCGAAAAGGAATGCAAATGTCTGACGCTGACAAAAAAGGGGCTCGTGAATATTGGTACTTTAAAATAATCATGCCTATCTGAAAACGTTTAAACCGAGAATTACGAGGCAATTACTCATCTTTCCCAATACTCGCAACAACCCGTACCTCCCTGTCATTTTCATTAAGAAATTTTGTACCCGAAGGCAACACCAGTTTCAGGCGCATTGTTGTCGAGTTGTCGGTGAGCTGCTCAAGTTTAAGTGGTTCAGTGTAGATCTCTTCAGTCTTTGATCTCCATTTAGCAGAAGGAACAAGTAATTTTACGGAGGATGGCTGAATTTTTGTTTCGATCAGCTTATATCCATGTTTGACATTTCCGGCAAGTCTGCATCGTACCTGCACATCGACAGGTGTAAACCGTTGAGACACAAAATTTATTGTGTGCGGATTGATCTTCTGTATCTTTATTCCTTCAGGAAGATTAATATTATCCTTTTCGATCTTAATTGACCGCTCACCAGCTTCGACACTACTCATATCAAGCGACACCACCAGTGATGCCGGATCGAAATTAAATGCGCGTTCTATCCCCGACACAGAAATCTGAACATCCGTCGGATATTGATTCTCAACCACCATATATTTCGGTAGATTCCTGCATTCAACAGGAACAGTGAATATCCTGTTGACAGTTTCAACCTTGAATGCCAGAATCAGCCATAAAAGTACTGCAAAGGTGACCGATGCACATTTCATAGGCATATTGCTGGTCAGCCATGTAGAGCGTTTGGCAACTTTCTGTTCAGGAAAAACATTCCGGTAAAAATTATCAAGCCGTTCCCGAAGAGTCTGCGATGAAACCTGGTTAAGATGACCTTTTTCAGCAATACTGATTACTCCCCGCTCTTCGGAAATGACAATAACAAGCGCATCTGAGCGTTCAGAAAGGCCAAGTGCAGCGGTATGACGGGTTCCCGCATTGCCAACTTCAGCACTGTTATGGGAAAGTGGCAATCTTACACCGAATCGATCGATTCTGTCAGCTTCGATGATCACCGCACCATCGTGACTGGGAGTTGCCGGATGAAAAATACTGTACAGAAGCGGCATGCTTAATCTTCCGTTGAGTGAAAAGCCACCGCTCAGATGACGTTCAAGTGAATCTCTTCCTTTGATGACAATGAGAGCGCCAATTCGATCCCGGGCAAGACTCACTGATGAATCGACCAGACTGTCAATAGTTTTTGTAGATGCGACAAGTGCATGTTTTGAGTTAAACGCTCTCCATGAAGACAGCTGTTCAATTGCCATTCTAAGGTCTTCCTGAAAAATCAGAACCAGCGCCACCAGTGCAGCTGTCAAACCAGCTTTGAAAAGCATGGATGTAAGATACATACTGAAAAGGTGTGCACCAGAATACAACAGAACTACTGAAACCAGCGCGATGATAGCTGAACGTGATGCACGCTGTTTGATCCAGATGAGGACAAAATAGAGTATCACAGAGATGACAGCAATATCAACTAAATCAGCCAATCTGAAATAGAGGAAGGCCTTTTTTAAAATAGAAAACATATTGAAAACCATACCAGTCGCCTCTTAAGTTTTACCTCTACCGCGCATTAAAAAGAGTTTACCCGAACGAACCGATTCGATGATACCATATTTCTCAACCATTGTCTGAAAAGCATTCAGTTTCTCTGAATTACCGGTAATCTGAAAAACTATTGTCTCCTCAGTGAGGTCTACAGATGATGCTTTGAAATGGTCTGCAATTTGCAGTATTTCCGTTCGTGCTGTCGATGGTGCGTTGATTTTATAAAGACCAAGCTCGCGCTCGATAAGTGATTCATGAGTGTGGTCTGTTGCATGAAGGACATCGACCAGTTTGTTAAGCTGCTTGATAATCTGATCGAGAGTCTGAGGATCCCCTGATGCAACCAGGCTCATTCGCGAAAATTCAAGGTCCTTGATAGGAGAAACCACCACGCTGTCGATATTGAATCCTCTTCGTGAAAAAACAAGAGCGATGCGTATAAGCACACCCGGCCGGTTATTGACAAGCAAACTGATCGTATGCTGAATTAAGTTTTTTTCTGACATGATCTATCCTGTGAAAAATGGAAATTATTCTATTATATTACACTGCGCTCCAGTAAATAAATATATGAAGTACACAATCACCATCAGCAGTTTAACCTAAACTCGGCGATAGCTTGACGCGAATAACGCGCAATCTATTGCGCATAAAGGGTTGACACTTCGTTCTGCTATGCAAGGAATTCCAGTACTTCGTACTGTACTTGGATTATAACCTTTTTCATGGTCAGACTTTTCGGTCTTATCACCGTTCGATAAAACCTTCAAAGTCTTCAAGTCTTTCTGCTGCAATATTTTGCCGTTCTTCATCGTCACCTATCGCCGAGTTTGGGTTTAACTTATTTTTCAGGTACTCCCCTTTGGTTTTTCGAGTCGTTCTTTTGGAGGTTCAAGGATCATTTCATGATATGTAGCACCTGGCGGAATCATCGGGAATACATTGTCCTCTTTGATAACCTCAGCATGAATCAAACAGGGTCCACTATTATGCGCCAGAGCTTCCTGGAGCACCGATTTCACCTTTTCGGTTGAATTGACATGAAATCCTTTGACATTGTATGCTTCAGCAAGTTTTACAAAATCAGGATTCCCTTCAAGGTCAACACCTACAAGTCTCCTGTCATAAAAAAGGTCCTGCCATTGACGAACCATTCCAAGATACTTATTATCAAGTATTAGTATCTTTACAGGTAGTTTATGTATTGCAGCAGTAGAGAGTTCAGCTTCAGTCATCTGAAAACCACCATCACCCACAATTGCAACTACAGGTGCATCAGGAAATGCAAACTGAGCCCCAAGCGCTGCCGGAAAACCAAATCCCATTGTACCAGCGCCACCCGATGATAGAAAACAGTTGGGTTTCTGTGTTTTACAGAACTGAGCAGCCCACATCTGATGCTGCCCGACATCGGTAGTGACAATGGTGTTTTCTGGCAGTAGCGAGTCAAGCACCTGAAGAACATACTGTGCTTCAAGCCCTTTATCAGTTGTCACTTTTAGCGGATGTTGTTTTTTGAATCCCTGAACAGTCGAGAGCCATTCACTCGTATCACCCGGTTTTGTCAGAGCAAGGAACTCTTTGAGAACATCTTTTGCATCACCGGCAATAAACTGATCCACTTTTAAAAGTTTGTTTGCTTCTGAGGGGTCGATGTCAATGTGCACTTTATACGCACCGGTGCAGAAAGCAGAAACCTTTCCAATAATCCGGTCATCCCAGCGAGAACCAACATTGAGAATATAATCACACTCTCTTACAGCACAATTTGCGTATGCAGTGCCGTGCATCCCCAGCATCCCGAGACTGAGCGAATGTTTTTCCGGCAAAGCCCCCTTTCCAAGGAGTGTTGTAACTACAGGAATATTCATCTTTTCGGCAAGCATTTTAAGCTCTTCCCAGGCATTTGCAATGCCGACACCATGACCGGCAAGTATTAATGGACGCTTTGCCTGAAAGAGTTTGTTAGCCGCTACTGCAACTCCTGCGGTATCGGTAAATTGAGCAATCTTATATCCGGGAAGTTTCACATTTGCATCAAAATCCGGAATAAACATCGCAGAAGAAACATCTTTGGGCAGATCAATAAGAACCGGTCCCGGCCGGCCACTTTCTGCAAGGTAAAATGCCTCTTTCATGACTGACGGAATATCATTTACATTTTTAATAAGATACGAATATTTAACTACAGGATAAGAAATCCCCGAAACATCAGCCTCCTGAAATGCATCAAGTCCAAGATTTGGAGTAATGGTCTGTCCACAAATGACTACCATCGGTACAGAATCCATCTGTGCAGTTAATATTCCAGTAATCGCATTTGTCGCACCAGGTCCCGATGTCACCAGTGCAACACCGGCTTTCCCGCTTGCACGCGCATACCCATCAGCCATATGAGTAGCCCCCTGCTCGTGCCTGCTCAGAACAAGTTTTATCGGCGAGTCCAGAATAGCATCAAAGACAGGGATATTCGCGCCACCGGGATATCCGAAAATATGTGTTACCCCCTGATGTTCACACATTCTGATCAGTGCCTGCGCACCAGTCATCTTTTTTGATTCCATTAACGTAGCTCCATGTATTGAATTGTAAACTGCTTTCTAATTATCATTAAGATTCTCACATTCCTCCCTCGCCTCTCTCCCCG
>JBNKZD010000055.1:0-16140 GCA_050301235.1 Chitinispirillaceae bacterium
CAATACTGAATATTCCCCATGGAAAACGGATGACCAGCCTCGCAGAGCAGGTGTGAGTTCCTTTGGTTTCGGTGGAACAAATGCACACATCATTCTTGAAGAAGCTCCATTGCCTGAAAAGAGTGGCCCTTCACGCGATTGCCAGTTACTGCTTTTTTCAGCAAAAAGCAAAGGTGCACTCGAATCGATGATACGAAACTTTGGCACATTCCTGGATAAATATAACCACGTCAACCTTGCAGATTGTGCCTTTACGCTTAAAACTGGTCGTCAGTCATTTTCTTACCGGAAGATGATTACTGGCCGTTCACATAAGGAAATCTCTGAAAAGATATCTCAGATGAGCCATCCGTTTCCCATAATAACCGTTGATACAACCCGGAAGCCATCACTGGTATTCATGTTTCCTGGACAAGGAAATCAATATATAGGCATGGGTCAACAATTGTATAAAAAGGAAGCTATTTTCCGTGAAGCATTTGATACATGTACCACTTCTTTGCAAAAAGTCATGAGAGAAGATATAAAAAAAATATTGTTTATTGAGACTTCCGATGCTGCGCAGGAACGGCTCAGAAATACCTTTTATGCACAGACAACTATTTTTGCAATTGAATATGCACTGGCTAATCTATGGATATCCTGGGGGCTTAAACCTGACATGCTTATCGGACACAGCATCGGTGAATTCGCTGCAGCCTGTATTTCCGGTATTATGCACATAGAAGATGCAGCCACACTCGTTGCTGTTCGGGCACGACTCATGAGCGAGTTACCATCAGGAACCATGCTGTCGGTACGATCGTCAGAAGACGAAATACTTCCAATACTTGGAAATGGGATGTCAATTGCAGCAGTTAATAGTCCCAGACTTTGTGTTGTCTCTGGTCCTCATGATGCTTCAGAAAAATTCATTAAAGAATGTGAAAAGAAAGAAATTATTTGTCGTCCACTGCAAACCTCACATGCATTCCACTCCGGAATGATGGAACCAGCGATTCCAACATTCGAAAAAGAAATCTGCAAAGTAACATTAGCAGCTCCGAAAATACCAATTATTTCAACGGTTACTGGAAGTATGCTTACTGATAAACAGGCATTGGATCCGCAGTACTGGGCAAGACATATGCGTGTAACAGTCCGCTTTTCCAATGCAGTACAGCACATTCTTTCTACCGAAGGTAAAACTGTTTTTCTTGAGGTTGGACCACGTGCGACATCGACGGTACTCGCCCGGCAGCAGATAAAGGACCTGAAACGGCATGTTGCTCTGGCATCACTGGGAGAATCGGGCGAGATTGAGGACGAAGCAGAGGAACTCATCAATACTGCGGGATTACTCTGGGAAAACGGGGTACATCCGGATTGGAATCTTTTTTACAAAGACGAAAAACGTAACCAGGTTGCACTTCCCCCCTACCCTTTCGATCGTAAACGGTATTGGATTGAACCGGCGGTGAGAAGTGCATCAACAGATAATTTGAATACTATATCAGAAATAATTCCTGCAACACACGCAGATAATTGCATTGTAGAAGCAACAAGTGCTGCAGTCTCTTCAGATAATGTGACACAAGCTCTTGTATCTATTGTTGCATCAGCTCTTGGATGTACTATTGATACGATAGATACACAATCAACATTTTTACAATTAGGAATGGATTCCCTGTTCCTCACTCAGTTGGCACAACGTCTGAAGTCAAATTTTGGAACGCAGGTAAGTATGCGCCAGTTAATGCGGGATTTAAATACCATTGAAAAGCTGGCATTACACATTAACAGCAATATCTGACACATTGTGCAGATATGAAATTTTAAATTACATCTTAGAATAAAAACAACAGGTGCAAATGTGAATACTATAATCGAATCGGCTTTTCAGGAAAGAAAAAATCTCTCAGTTGCAGCTACTGAAGCTCAAAAAGAGATATGGTTCTCATGTAAAATGGGTGCAACAGCTTCATCTGCCTATAATGAATCATTTACAATAAAATTTACAGGTAAATCAGACATCACTACCCTGGAAAAAGCGGTTCGTCAAGTTGTTTCACGACACGATGCGCTCCGTGCAATATTTTCTCCAGATGGCCTGTCAATGGAAATTATGGAAGCAAACGAAATTGTAATTGACTTTTTAGATTTACATCAAAAACCTGTTGAGATTCAAAAACAGCAGATACATAAGTTAACTGTGAACGCTGTATCAACCCCATTTGAACTTAACATCGGTCCGCTCTGGAAAGCATGTATTATCAACCTTTCTTCAAATGAAACTATCCTTCTTTTCACAGTGCATCACATAGTCGCAGATGGATGGTCTGTCAATATTCTTACCAAGAATTTCATCGATACGTATCTTGACTTGATGCATGGAGTACAACCGGCAGACTCCGAAGTACCCTCCTTTTTCAAATACGTTGTTGAACAACAACAGTTTTCGGGTACTCCTGAAGCTGACGATCACCTGTCCTACTGGATAAAAAAGTTTTCCAAACCGGTCCCTGCAATTGAGCTACCTTCCGAAAAAATCAGACCCGTTATCCGTACGTATAATGCTGCATGTGTAACCCGGCAATATTCAAAAAATCTCTACACGTCCATAAAACAGCTTTCCATCAGTATTGGTTGCGGGCCATTTGCTGTTTTTCTGGCTGCTTATGCGATACTTATGCATAAGTTGACAGGAAATACATCATTTGTAATTGGCGTGCCGGCTGCCGGACAGAGTTTTACCGGTAATCCGGATCTCGTTGGGCATTGTGTCAGTATGCTTCCGGTCATCTGCACGATCGATCCTTCAGCTTCTTTTTCTCAGAATATTGTCAGCATTCAGGACTGTCTCTATGATGATCTTGAACATTTTGGAGTGACTTTCGGGGAACTTGTAAAAAAGCTGAATATCCCACGTGATCCTGGAAGAATACCGCTCATCTCCACGGGGTTGACTTACGTAAAGCAACCGGTTGTTTCCAAACTGAATTATGCTGATATTAATGTATCCAGCTGGTTAAATGAACGCACATTTGAAACATTTGAGCTTTACGGTTCGATTATCGAAAGTGGCGACACATTTTCTTTCATGTGGCAGTACAATACTGATCTTTACTCAGAACAATACGTAAACCTTTGGATTGATGAATACGAAACATTGATAAACTGCGGCTGTGCTGCTCCAACAACACCTTTAAGCAATTTGTCGATACACACCCCGGCTCAACTCGATGCACTTATCTTTGGGTATAACCAGACTGAAATGACATTACCTCAGAATGTAAACGTTGTTCAGACATTCAAAGAGATGGTACAGCAGTTTCCGGATGCTATCGCGGTCGAATTCGGACAAAACCGCATTTCGTATCATAATCTTTACATAAAATCACTTCGTTTATCAAAAAAGATCACCGAAGCCGGAGCGGGTAAAGGTTCTATCATAGCAGTATGCATGGAAAGAGGTGACGATATGATACCTGCACTTCTTTCCGTTCTTATGACCGGTGCAGCATACGTACCCATTGATCCGGCATTTCCTGATGAGCGGATCTCTTATATCGTTTCTGATAGTGGTACACAACTGTTTCTTACTCAGAATGCATTGTTGAAGAGGTTTTCCGGAATTCAATCCAGGGTACTCCCGGTCGATGACCTTAATAATGATATAAACGAATCGGAAAACAACGTCTTTACAAATATCAACTCTGACGATCTTGCATATATCATCTATACTTCCGGTTCAACAGGAAGACCAAAAGGGGTTGAAATCTGTCATGGTGCACTTATCAATTTTCTATTCTCCATGAAAAATTCTCCCGGAATGACTTCACAGGATTCGATTCTGTCGGTTACTACCATATCATTTGATATTGCAGGATTAGAGATATTTTTACCACTGATTACAGGAGCACGGTTGATTATTGCAGCAAAGGAGGTAATCAGTGATGGTAAAAAATTAGCACAACAGATTAAGGATTGCAGACCTTCAATAATGCAGGCGACACCTTCAACCTGGACACTGTTACTCGACTCCGGCTGGAATGAAGCAAGAAGTATGACACTGCTTTGTGGTGGCGAAGCAATGACACGGGTACTGGCAGACAGATTGATTGCTACCGGAGCAGTTGTATGGAATATGTACGGCCCTACAGAAACAACAATCTGGTCATCATTGTGGCGGGTAACCCCTGGAACTGGAACACCTCCGATCGGAACACCAATTGCAAATACTCAATTGTATATCATTGACGATTATAAAAATATTGTTCCAGTCGGGGTTAACGGAGAACTCTGTATTGGCGGAAAAGGATTAGCCCGAGGTTACCATAATCGGCAACAATTAACTGATGAAAAATTTATTCCTGATCCGTTCGGGACGCAAACCAGTGGAATAAGACAACGATTATACAGGACAGGTGATATTGCCCGCCGTCTATTCGATGGTTCTGTGGTACTTTCGGGACGAAGTGATTTTCAGGTTAAAATCCGGGGCTACAGAATTGAACCTGGAGAAATTGAATCAGTGATACTTTCCATCACTGAAATCAGGGAATGTGTTGTCATTGATCGCACAGATTCATCGGGAAATAAAATCCTTGTGGGTTATCTGGTACTGCACCAGGGGAAAACGATGACAGTTGATCTTGTTCAAACTGTTCTCAAAGAAAAACTGCCTGTTTATATGGTACCCTCGCAGTTTGTTTTCCTTGCGGAACTGCCAAGGCTTGCTAACAATAAAATTAACCGTGCAGCACTACCTCAGCCATCTTTTGAAAGGCCATTATTGTCAACTCAATTTACCGGGCCAAAAGATGAAATGGAACAAACAATTTCCGGAATCTGGAGTGAAATTCTGGGTGTTAAACATTTTGGAATGCTTGATAATTTCTTCGATCTTGGTGGCCATTCGATGGCAATTGCACAGGTTCAGAAGAAAATTGCCGATGTTTTACATCGCGAACTGGAAGTAGTCAGACTGTTTGAATTTCCCACAGTCCGATCACTTGCAGAATTTCTCCTCAGCGATAACAAAGACCATTTACAATTTGATAATCTCAAAGAGCGCACCGCACGACAGCGTGCAGCCTTCAAGAAAAGGAAAATGCTTTGATTATTTATATTTACCGCAGAGCGGTTGTGTAATTTAAAATAAGGTTTTTTATATGGATATAACTTATTACGGAAAAAAAATAATCAGAAAAGTTTTTAACAGGTTCATGAATCCGGTTCCTTCGACAGTAAAAAAACAGTCAGATCCGGTAATGAAGAATCTTATTCAGATTCCTTTGGATAATACGCCGTTATTACTCAGTTCACCAGTGATACTATGCGGATCTGTTACTTCTGGTAAACCGACATTCAATACACTCACTAATTTCGGAGTTGTCAGTCTGGGTGGATCTGGTCCGGTCATCCTTATCTCAACAGATTCAAAAAATTATACAAATATTGGCATACGGGAACATAATGAGTTCAGTATTGGAATTCCCGGAGAATCAATGGTAGAAAAGGTTAATTACTGTGGTACCATCTCCGGACATCAAAAAGATAAATCGACTGTTTTTAAGGTGCAGTATGGGGCATCGCACTATGCCCCATTTGCGATGGAATCACTATTTGCTTTTTCATGCAAAGTAATCGAGCATACGACAGTAGGCTGCATGGATGTATTCTTTGGTGAAGTAGTCGAAAAGTATGCACAACCAGCTGTTGCTGACGATGATGCTCCAAATGTTCCTAAACCACTTTGTTACGGTCCGGGAACTAAATACCGGGTTGTAGATACCAAAGTTGGAACGCCCTGGTCTGATTATCGTAAATACAAATAAATTTACATATGGAATAATATCATGAGAAACGAACTAACTCAAATGGATGAAGCCGTAAACAACGAAACTGCTGCGGAAAGTATTGCGATTATCGGGATGGCAGGCCGTTTCCCTGGAGCCGGGAATATACGGGAGTTCTGGGAAAACCTTAAAAATGGTATCGACTCAATTCATGAGTTAACGGATGAAGAACTCCGTGATGCCGGTGTCTCTGATGAAGTATTCTCTAATCCTGCTTATGTCAGGAGAATCGGCCTGTGTAAGGATACCGATATGTTTGATGCGGAGTTTTTTGGAATACATGCCCGTGAAGCAGAAGTGATAGATCCGCAGCATCGTTTTTTACTTGAATGCGCATGGGAAGCATTTGAAGACGCGGGGTATACCCCCGGACAGGTGCCGGGATTGACTGGAGTGTACGTTGGATGCGGAATGAACAAGTATCTTATAAACTATATCGCTGGTAACCAGGAAATTGAAAATACAGTTGGTGATTACCAGATCATGATTGGTAATGCTCCGGACTATATCGCTACAAGGATTTCTTACAAACTCGATCTGCGCGGGCCAAGTGTTTCCTTATATACAGCTTGTTCAACATCTCTGGTTGCGATACATACCGCCAGTCAGAGCTTATTGACCTATCAGTGTGACATGGCTCTTGCGGGAGGATGTACACTGAAATTTCCGCACAATACCGGTTTTTTGTTCAAAGAAGGACACATCCTTTCACCTGATGGCTATTGCAGAGCATTTGATGAAAAATCCAGTGGAACGGTTTGGGGGGAAGGTGCTGGTATTGTCCTTCTTAAAAGGCTGAGTGAAGCAATTCAGGATGGCGATTCTATTTACGCAATAATAAAAGGTACCGCTATCAATAATGATGGCTCAGGTAAAGTTGGTTTTACTGCGCCAAGCGTCGAAGGGCAGGCTCGGGCAATAACACTTGCGCATATGCTTGCCGAAATTCAACCGGAATCAATCTCCTATATCGAAACACATGGGACAGGAACTCCACTGGGCGATCCTATAGAGATTGCAGGATTGAAACAGGCATTTTCCCGGAATGGAGAGATTGCCGGAAAGACATGTGCACTCGGTTCTGTCAAAACTAATATCGGCCATCTCGATACTGCAGCAGGTGTGACAGGATTGATAAAAACCGCACTTGCGCTTAAAAACAGTACCTTGCCCCCCTCACTCCATTTTACTGCTCCCAACCCGAAACTCGGTCTTGAAAAAACACCATTTTACGTAAACACAACATTTCAACCATGGAATACTGAAGCATTACCAAGACGTGCGGGTGTCAGTTCATTTGGCATCGGAGGAACCAATGCTCATGCGGTTCTTGAAGAAGCACCCAATTCCCCGGAAGAAGAATCAAACAATCAACATCATGTATTTCTGTTTTCTGCCAGAAGTCCTGATGCACTCGAAATTGCAACCGGTAATTTCTGCAACTTCCTCAGGGAATCTGATCCACCCGCAATTGCTGATATTGCCTATACATTGCAGGCAGGCAGAAAACATTTTCCATATCGATGCGCACTTGTTGGTTCATCCATCACTACTGTTATCGATCGCCTTGATCCACTCGACAGCCGCTTTACTGCAATTGGAAATACCGGAAACATCAATCAGAATGTAGTATTCATGTTCTCCGGACAGGGGACCCAATATCCCCGCATGGCTGCACAATTATACAAATCATACAAAGTTTTCAGTGAGCAGGTTGATTATTGTGCCGATAAACTCAAGCCACAGCTGAATATAGACATACGAGACATACTATTCCCTGCGGAATCGGGTATTGAAACAGCTGCGGACACATTATCACAGACACAATTTACACAACCGGCGCTTTTTACCATAGAATACAGCCTTGCCCGGCTTATTATGAGCTGGGGTGTGCAACCCTCTGCCATGATCGGTCACAGCATTGGTGAATACGTTGCAGCTTGCCTGAGCGGTGTGTTTACTCTTGATGATACCCTGAATCTTATCGCGAATCGCGCCCGTATGATGCAGAACCAGCCCACTGGAGCAATGCTGTCAATTTCAGCTACACGAGAGATATTCCAGCCATTTCTGACTGACGAAACAGAAATAGCACTTGTTAACGGGCCAGGCATCTTCGTTGTAGGTGGCCCACTTGAAGCCATCGATATATTGGCAGAAAAACTGGACATGAACAAAATAGTATATCGTCGCTTGCACACTTCACATGCTTTCCATACAGCAATGATGGAACATGTCTGCAAGCCATTGGAAGAAATTATCGCTGCCATTCCGAAATCAAATCCACAAATTCCCTTTATCTCTAATGTTTCCGGAACCTGGATCACTCCGGCACAGGCAAACAACCCGCAGTACTGGTCATCGCATCTGCGTTCAACGGTACATTTTTCTGAAGGGATTAGTGAACTTTTACGCACACAGCCCGATTCCATATTCATTGAAATCGGACCTGGAAATTCTTTATGTACACTTACGGGACACCATACAACACCGGAGAAACCTGCCCGGGTTATCCAGACACTTCCACATGCAAAACAGCATCAGTCCGATGTCGAACTTTTTCTTCTTACTCTTGGAACATTATGGACATATGGTATTGCCATAGACTGGCAACAGTACTATAAATGTGAACATCGTAAAAGAGTGCATTTACCAACATATCCATTTGAGCGGCAGCGTTATTTTATAGAACCCATTGTCAAATCAGAAACAGTTAAAAAAAATACAATCAAAACTCCAACACCCGTCGCCGGCAATGAAAAACAATCGAAGCGTTTTCATCCACGACCACGTCTTACTACAGAACTTGCAGATCCGGTGAGTACAACTGAGAAAAATCTTGCACAATTATGGCAGCAATTTCTTGGTATCAGTCCAATTGGTATCAATGATAATTTTTTCGAGCTTGGTGGCCATTCGCTGATAGCTGTAAACCTGTTCGCAGAAATTCACAGGAAAACGGGTGCGAATTTACCATTAGCCGTTCTGTTTGCTGCTCCGACTATCAAGGAACTTGCAGAAAAGGTAGACGCTGCATCACCGGTACAGAATCCAGGTAGTACAGATGATAAAAAAAACAATGCAGCACTTCATGTGGATGCTAATTGGAATTATGTAGTCCCCATCAAACCGACGGGAAAACGCAGTCCATTTTTCTTTGTGCATGGAGTCGGTGGGAATGTTCTGAACTATAAGATTTTGTTACCATATATGGATGATGACCAGCCGTTTTACGGAGTACAGTGCCGTGGCCTTGATGGTATCCGGAAACCTTTTGAATCGGTGGAAATAATGGCCAGGAACTATGTAGAGGAGATTCGTCAACTGCAACCTCACGGACCATACCTGCTTGGCGGGGGTTCCATGGGTGGACTGGTAGCGTTTGAAATGGCCCAACAACTCTCTGCATTGGGAGAGCCCATCGGTCTTGTACTGATGATTGACAGTGCTTGCCCGTACGTAGTGAAAAAGCTGATCAGACAGAATACATTTAAACAGAATACCATTGAAGTACAGGAGAAGCCCTCACAAAAAAGACCTCTGGTTAAAAAAATTATCCATAGTATCACCTGCAGAATTGAAGATGCGAAAAAAATTGCAACCTGTGAATTTTACCGAAAACAGGGTAAACCGATTCCCCATGAGCTACGCTACTGGTTGATCGAGCAGAAAAATATTGCTATAACCGAAGCCTATATTCCAAAGCCCTATAATGGAGTGGTTACCATGTTCCGTGCAACTAAAAACCTCGATAATCCCGATCCATACCGGGGTTGGAAAGATGCAGCCGCTGGAGGAATGACCTTTAATGATTTTGAATATAATCATTACGATATAATCGAGAAAATCGATGTTGGCCGTAAAATAAATGGCGTATTACAATCAGTTGCGACAAATTCCTTGAAATGAGGTTTCGCAATATCCGCATTTCGCCTCACCCCCTTGATCCCCCTCTCCATAAAAATGGAGAGGGGGAAACGACAATACTCCCTTCTCCATGTGCGGAGAAGGGTTTGAGATGAGGCGAAGCGTTAAATTACATTCTTTGCGTAAAAGACGAGTGGCCTGTACTTCAGTGCAGGTTCACAAATATTAGCGTTATTCATTTTCAAGCGGTTAATATTCTTTCAACAATCGACTTTAACAGGTAAAAATATGTCAAATTTTCTCGGAATTCAGGAAATTAAAAATATCGAGGAACTGAATGCTATCCGCAATGAATGGGATGAATATATTAAAACACTTGCATTCCCTGCGCCATTCTTACTTTATGAAAATTACTACTCCTGGTGGAAAAATTTTGGTCACGAGACAAGTCCCTTGATTCTGGTCCTGCGATCAAATGGTGAAATTGTATGCATACTACCATTGCTTCAATACAAAGTAACGTTATTTGGTTATACATTTACAATTCTTAAATTAATGCGCAATGAACATTCATTTTATGATGATATCGTATTTAATGGTGACGGTGAATCAATACATAAAGCACTGAACAGCTATATGGAACAGAACCGGATAGCACTTATTGACTTTGAACCTTTACCAATCGATTCCCGTTTTTTTAATACTCTGCAGCAATCTGAAGTATTTGGGAAAAAAATATTTCTATATGAAGATGAAATAATTTTCGGAAGTCCCTATATAGATATCGAAGGAACCCTGGACACCTATTGGAATACATTAAGTTCCAAACTCAGGCAGAATCTGAGAAGAACCGAAAAAGCATTACAGACTGCAGGAAAGATTGACATTTACGAAGCGCATGCAACTGACAATATACCTGAAGTACTTCTGGAATGTTTCCGAATAGAATCTTTAGGCTGGAAGGCTGAAGAAGGAACTGCAATATTATGTAATGAAATTGTAAAGAATTACTATCTTGACTTTTTTAAATTAATTACTGAAAAAGGTTTGCTTCACATATATTTTCTGGAAATCAATAACAAAAAGATCGCCTTCGATCTGAGTATGGAGAGTAATGGAGTACTTTACGGGATAAAAACCGGCTATGATCAGGAATATGCAAAGTATTCACCTGGCTTACTTCTACGCAAGCGAATACTGGAAATCCTTTTTTCAGAGCAGAAATTTTACCGATACAACTTGATGGGGCAATTTGACAAATGGAAACATAAATGGACCCGGAAAAAAGGTGCCTTCAAAAGGTACATTATATTCAGAAAGGACATATTCTCTTTTCTGATTTCATTAAAAACAAATTACTGGAAAATTATCGTTAAGCACTTGCTGCACATATAAACTATGCAAATACGTAATCGTCTCTCTCACTTCACCCCCGCTCAGTGACACCTCAGCCCTCTCTCCTCTTGTGCAGAAAGTGAGTAAGATGTTCTTCATCTCTCTCTCTTCTCTCTCTTCCCCTCCCCCCCTTCGTCACAATTGTCTCCCTCGTCACGTTGTCTCCCCATGACATTCTCCCCTCGTCACTTTGCCTCCCTGTCCAATGACCTTGACTTAAGCTTTCTTCGTGATAATTGTTGGTTTCAAGTGCCTCAACCAACGGTGGCTGAGGTTCTCGAAGCCACAATCAGAAACAGCTGTCAACCTTAAGCCAACGGCATTGGCCTCCCCGTCCCCCACTTCCCTTTCTCCCCTCACAGATACATGGATTTTCGGATTTTAAACTCCCTTTTACAATCAATACTGCTCAAAAAAAGTACAATTATGTATCGACTGTTCAATATTAATTTTTTTTAAAACCGTTAATATAATTGTGCAGATTATCGTAGTGCTTTTTTGATCAGAAGCAAAGGAGTGAATTATGGGACTGACAGGTTCGTATGATGTTAAAACATTTTCCACTACATCAGAAGGTGAAATTCGCCGTCTGAACGCACAACTTGATCTGTTCTGGAATAAAGAGTTTGCACTCTATACCAGGTTTGGCCTCAAAGATGGTATGACAATCCTGGACTGTGGCAGTGGTCCCGGATATCTCTCAGAAAAATTATTGCACATTCTACCGGGAAGCAGGGTCACGGCACTGGAAATGGACCCCTCCCTTGTCGAGACTGCCCGAATAAGATTATTGCAGTATATCGACCAGAAGCGATGCACGGTAGTTCAGAATTCCATTCAGAAAATGGATTTACCCAATAATACATTTGATTTTGTCATTGCCAGACTGGTGGTGGAACATGTTCCCGACCCACTGGCTGCATGCAGTGAGCTTTTCAGAGTAGTAAAGCCGGGAGGAACAGTAGTTGTCATCGACAACGATTTTGATATGCATGTGCGAACCTATCCCCATATACCGGAATTGAATGATTTATATAATGCATATTGCAAAGCCAGATCAGATGCAGGCGGAAACCCCACGATTGGACGGGAACTTCCGGTACTTTTAAAAAGAACCGGTTTCGCCGAGATAGACCTTGAAATTATCAATGCACACAGTGCAATTATCGGGGATGGTCCCTTTCTGAAATCTGAAGGGCCTGGAATTCCAGTACAACTTGTCGAAACCGGCTATCTTGCAGCTGAAACCTACAAAAAAATTACAGCAAAATGGCATGACATGCTCAAGAATGACAACCATGTCATTGTAAGACAATTGTATTTATCCGCCGGTAAAAAAAGTTCAGGAAGTACAGGTCAGAAAAATGAGTTACCTCAGGATCAGAAAAAAAATCATGTATTACCGGTGCAAACAGAATCTGACCGGCAGAGCAGTAATGACGTCCAATCAAGAGTTGCTGCAAATGAGAAATATGAAACTCTTATCGAGCTGATAAAGAAGCACATTGCCGGATTACTTGCCACGATTCCTGTTGAATCAATCAAAGACGATATTCCTCTGACCGATATGGGAGTCGATTCTGAAATGGCAACAGATCTACAGGAGTCGCTATCTGCAGTACTCAATCTGAAAAAGCCGCTCCCTGCAACTCTGGTTTTTGATTACCCGACAGTTCAGGCTATTGCCGCCATGATTCTGGAAAACATGCGATTACCGGGTGATCATACTTCACCATCAGAGAAAAACAGTACCGGTAGTACAACCGAAAATCTCAGTGAAGTTTCTGATGAAGAAATCGAAAGAAAACTGAGAGAAAAACTGGATTCACTCGACAAGGAATAACCTATGGCAACCGATAGTACAAATGCGTTATTGAAACGGGCGTTTTTAAAAATTGAAGAGCTGGAGAACCGTCTTAATGATCAGAAGCGGTCGTTGGAACCTGTAGCAGTAGTCGGGATCGGGTGCAGATTTCCGGGAGAGGCAAACAATCCTGATACATTCTGGCAGCTGCTTGTCAATAAACAGGATTGTATAGGACCGATACCGGCCAGCCGATGGAACAACAACGATTTACAGTCTTCGGGCAGGGGTGCAACGACTCATTCAATTTATATAGATTGTGGCGGTTTTCTTTCTGATGACATCTCCGGGTTTGATCCTCATTTTTTCGGGATCAGTGAACGTGAAGCGAAAGCACTTGATCCTCAACAGCGGCTTTTGTTAGAAACAACATGGGAAGCGCTTGAGAATGCCGGACAAAACCCGGATGAATTAAACGGAAGCAGAACAGGTGTATTTCTGGGAATTGCATCAAACGATTATGAACACATGGCTGTCAGGGAGGGTAAGCTTGATGAATTTAACCTCTACTATCTTACCGGTAATGCATTCAGTACTGCATCGGGCCGCCTGTCCTATTTCCTGGGTCTCAATGGCCCCAGTTTAACAATTGATACCGCCTGCTCAGCATCACTTACGGCTGTTCACTATGCCTGCCAGAGTATCTGGACACAGGAGTGCACCATGGCAATAGCAGGTGGCGTCAATCTGGTTCTTTCACCTGAAGATTTACTGTCATATTGTAATGCATCAATGATCTCTCCTGAAGGCAGATGCAAATCATTTGACCGTACCGCAGATGGCTTTATACTCAGTGAAGGTTGTGGAATTGTCATACTTAAAAGGCTCTCGGATGCACAAAGGGACAATGATAGAATTTATGCGGTCATTCGCGGATCGGCTGTAAATCAGGATGGTGCAAGCAACGGATTAACAGCCCCGAATTCGCATGCGCAAAGAATGCTTATTCAACAGGCATTACAAAAAGCAGGATTGCAACCTTCCGATATTACCTATATTGAAGCACACGGATCGGGAACACCACTGGGTGACCCTATTGAGGTTCAGGCGCTTGCATCAGTGTTTGGTAAACGTAATGAGAATAACCCTCTGAATATCGGATGTGTTAAAACCAATATCGGACATTGTGCTGCAGCTGCAGGTATAGCTGGTCTGATCAAGACAGTACTTTCCATCTATCATAAAAAAATACCTGCAAACCTTCACTTTTCAGATCCCAACCCTTTAATACCCTGGAATGAAATCACAGCTCAGATCCCGGTAAAACTTCAGGACTGGCAACCTGAAAATGGTATGAGAAGGGCTGGTGTCAGCTCCTTTGGCGTAAGCGGAAGTAATGCACATGTCATCCTTGAAGATGCTCCGCAAGCTAAAACTACAGGTGATTCACGGATGTGGCATATGCTGCCTCTATCAGCTAAAACAGAAAGCGCACTGCAGGTTGTAACAGAAAATGTATGCTCCTGGTTAACCAGCAATCCGGATATTCCCCTTGCTGACAGTGCCTATACATTCCAGACAGGAAGAAAAAGTTTTCCATTCAGGAAATTTGTTGTGGCTGATACCACCGCTGCTGCAGTAACCGCATTACGACAAGGTAGCGTTACCAGTGGTCAAAAAACATTCAGCGGTCGTTCTTCAAAAGTAATTGTTGTCTTTCCCGGACAGGGAGCCCAATATCCCGGCATGGGCTCTGAGCTCTACAAAAGCGAACCTGTATTTCGTGAATTTTTTGACCAGTGTGCGGAATATTTTAATGCATACCTGGATGAAGATTTACGTAAAATAATATTCTCCGGTGAAACTGGAAGTAATGCAGGCAAGCTTACAAAAACCCTTTACGCACAACCAGCACTTTTTTCACTTGAATATGCATTGGCACGGTTGTGGCAAAGCTGGGGCATACAACCTGCAGCACTCATGGGGCACAGTATTGGAGAATTTGCAGCAGCATGCCTGGCAGGAGTTCTTACCCTTAAAGATGCTGTCACACTGGTTGCAAAACGCAGCAGTTTCATGCAATCACTACCACCGGGTGCAATGCTCTCTGTAAGAGCATCTGAAGCTACTGTTCTGACGATGCTTTCACCGGCACTTTCGATAGCTGCCGTGAACAGTCCTGTACTCAGTGTGGTTTCGGGCCCCTTTGATGCAATCGAAGAGTTTCAAAACCGCTGCCAGTCTGCCGGCATCCAGTACCGTCAACTGAATACTTCTCATGCGTTTCATTCGGCAATGGTGGAGCCTGTGTTAGAGGATTTCAGACAATTATTTAATACTATCCCCCTTTTAAAGCCTGAAATTCCTGTCATGTCTACAGTGCGTGGGACCTGGCTCAGTGATAACGACGCTGTCGACCCAATGTATTGGACACGCCACATGCGGGTGACAGTTCGATTTTCTGAAGCAGTAACACGTTGCATGGAACAGTTTTCAAACAGCCTTTTCCTGGAAGCAGGGCCACGGGCAACCGGAACGATGCTTATCCGTCAACACATCCACAACCCGGAACTTCATTCAGCTGTTGCATCATTGAGCGAAACCGGCGATCCTGAGGGAGATCTGCAGCAATTGATCGCGGCAACGGGACATTTATGGCTTCATGGTGTTCGACTTGACATGAAATCATTTTACAGAAACAAAAAAAGGAGAAGGACTTCAATCCCCACCTATCCATTTGAACGAAAGCAATACTGGATGCATTCCGGTTCAGGCTCAGGAACGTTTTTTATTAATAGGAAGGAAATACAGAATACCTCATCAGAAGAAGTAAAGGACAATTCCGTTACTACTGTCAGTTCCTCTGTACCTGTTGAAGAGAACGATATATCCAGACAGATAAGAGCTCTCATCGCTGCAGCTGTAGGATGCAAACCCGAAGCCATCGATGAGACCATGTCGTTCCTCCACCTGGGTATGGACTCTCTTCTGATGCGTCAGTTTACACAACAGTTAAACACGATTTTTAACGCTACGATCTCTTATCGTCAGCTAATGAGGGAACTGTCAACAACTCAGTCATTAACTTCGTTTATTCAATCAAATGACTGCAAAGTTCCATAAATAGATTTTTTAAGGATGACAGTTTTCATGAATACTGCGGATGGTTAAAAATTAGCATTTTAGTCATTGCATTTTTTGCGTTTCTCGCGTTCCCCCATCCGCCTTTGGCAC
>JBNKZD010000056.1:0-5403 GCA_050301235.1 Chitinispirillaceae bacterium
AAATTTCATCCGTGCCAAGCTGGACGAAAAGTTTAATTTCCTCGAAAAAGAATACGGAATCATGTGTGAACTTGAAGATAGCATTATATCACTCGGTTTCATACTGCAGATTCTAGTCAAACACAATAAGATCGTACACAGGGAACAACTAGACAACCGAGGAAAATTAGTACTGGAGCTCAAATCAGTCGAAACCCCAAAAGATGAAGATTCAACGATTCCACAACAGCCTCAAAAGCTTATTGATGTGCGTAAAGTTTACCGTGAAGGTGATATAATTTCTTTTGATGATGTAGAGTTGCAACTTATTTTGGTAACGATTGCCACATTTGCAGATTCACTTTTCAAGTCAGTCGCCGAGTATGCACGCTCAGTTCAAAAAGATGCATGATGTTTGCTGAAGCGAATTCTTGAGTCGCAAAATCTTATAGAATGAAACGCCAACCAATATTTGTGGTTTCGTGACTTTGTGAGAGCAAAATCAGAACAAAGCGATGTTCCACTTTACACTTATTGCCGTTGGCCGTATCAAAAACAAACCTCTGGCATCCCTATGCGAAGATTTTACAAAACGTCTTACACGTCAGGGAAAGTTTGAACAGATCGAACTAAAAGACAGCACTGTTGAAAATGAAAGCACGCGTATTCTCGAAGCCCTGTCCAAACGTAAAAACACACGAGTTTATGCACTTGCAGAAGAAGGCACTACCTATACATCTGCTGTGTTCGCCAATGAGTTACTAAATTTGCAAGGAAAATCAGCCGTCTTTATCGTCGGTGGAGCTTACGGTTTGAGCCAGACAGTCAAAGACCATGCGGAAATCTGTCTTTCGCTTTCACCATTTACATTTACTCACGAAATAGCTCGCATGCTTCTTTGCGAACAACTGTACCGAGCCGTATCCATAAATACAGGATCGAATTATCATCATGAATAAATTTTAAATGTTTAACCTTACAAACTGATCTTAAACAAATTTAACATTGATTATTCTGAATAAGAACGATTTTTTTGATTAAATATGTAAGAAGGAGAAGTGGCTGAGTGGTCGAAAGCGCTTCTTTGCTAAAGAAGTGAACCTCAAAAGGGTTCCGTGGGTTCGAATCCCACCTTCTCCGCCATTGAATTCAATTCAGTTTTAAACTTACTTTTCATCCTTATTCTAATGCGATTTTAAAGGATTAGAATTGGGAGTAAGATTAATTTTTATAATGGCAAAACCGATAATATGTTCCAGGTCAATTTCAGTGAGCAAAGTATGAGCAAGCTTAATCAGCTCGAAACACGAACACAGATGATGCTCGTTGAAATTTTTAGTAGCCTTACTCAGGAACAATTGGACAATCCAACTGACGATGTCGGTCGCTTCAATCGGAATGGCAAAACATACTATCGTGTTCGTGCCGGTGAATTTCGTATTTACTTCGAGCAGGATAAAGAAGGTCTTTTTGCACATTACATTCTCCACAAGAACACACTTTCCGACTTTGTATTTCGTTTTAAACTACCAATAACCGAGGAATTCATGATCGAACAACATGATTCCTTCTGGAAATATCTGGAATCCGTCCGTAATAACAAAGACGAAAACCAATAATTGTCACAGTGTAATGAGTGACTCCAAAGAAAAGCCAGACCTTCCATACACTGATTCTGAAGAAGCCAGTCATATTTACCTACTTCCAAACAGTCTTACTGCCGGTAACTTGTTTTTCGGATTTTTAGCCATCCTGCGCTGTATCCAGGCAAACAACTCAATTGATGAAGTTGTAATCTCCTCTTACTTCACAGAAGCTGTCTGGTTCATATTATTGGGAGTTATTTGTGATACATTTGATGGGCGTTTGGCCAGAATGGGAGGTAGAGAATCCTTATTTGGAAAGGAATTCGATTCGATAGCCGACGTTATCTCATTCGGTGTCGCACCCGCGTTGATGATGATTTTTCTTATATTGAAACCCAGTGGCGACAATAATTCCATTCTTCAGATCGGCTGGCTTATCGGATTTATCTATTTATTATGCGCGGCTGTCCGGCTATCTCGCTTTAACGTCCTTACAAATCCCATTCTACCAAAAGCAAAACGTCTCAAAGATACAAAAGATTTTCTCGGTTTACCGGTTCCGGCAGCAGCCGGAATGGTGGCCTCTTTAGTACTCGCTTACATCAACTCCGGTTTTGATATGCATGGTTTTGGACTCGTCATGCCCTTACTGATGCTAGCAATTGCTTTCCTCATGATCAGTAACATACCGTATCCCAGCTTTAAAGAAATCGACTGGCAAACAAATCTAAAATTTCGCTCCTTTATCTTATTGATGCTCTGTCTTTGCGTAGCTTTCGTGTTTAAAGAGTTTTCTTTCGCACTACTGTTTTTTGTCTACATAACATACGGTCCCATACGCTATCTGTACCGTTTATATAAAGCCAAAAAACGGATGAGAAGGTACTCCTACCCAAAAAGTGAATAATTTGTTATTTAATGTGGAAACTGTGTTTAAACAAAAAAAGTTTTTTACATCGTTCACCTCAGTTCGATGTTGTTAACTTCTGTTTTAACAGATTAATTTACTGTAAATCGCTGAAATTTAGAAATTTCCTAAGTTTTTATGAATTATCCACATGACTATTAAAGAATACTGATATATATAAATTAAATAATAGTTAATAGATAAGCATTGCCAATAAAACCTAATTAAAAAAAGTATTCGTATATGAAATTCCGGATCAGTAAAGATCACTTTAGCAATGGGCTTCAGCAAGTTCTCAACGTAGTCGGTTCACGCTCAACGATGCCGATTCTCAGTAACGTACTTGTCGAGGCAAAAGAAGATCACATAGCACTTACAACGACCAATCTTGACCTGGGGATTCAGTGTAGGATCAAGGCAGATGTCAGTGAACAGGGAAATACAACACTGCCAGTGCGCAAACTGGCAACCATTGTACGGGAATTGCCAAAGAATGAAGTACTTGTAGAAGTGGGTGAAAACCACTTAGCACAAATTACTTCAGGTGGTTCTAATTTTAAAATAATGGGCATTGCAGCAGATGAATTTCCACCCTTGCCAACGTTTGAGAATCGCAACGTCTTCGAACTGTTACAAACTGACATAGTGAGCATGCTCAAAAGTGTTTCCTATGCACAGTCAAGTGATGAAAACCGCTACATTCTCAACGGCGTCTACTTCAAATTTGCAGACGAAAAACTGACTCTCGTCGCCACAGACGGTCGTCGTTTGGCCCTGACAGCTGTTGAGCTGGCCACTGGAGATGAAGATGCAGACAGTCTTATTCTGCCAGCTAAAACAGTCGCAGAACTGGAGCGTTTAATGGGCAAAGGCGAAAAAGTAAAAATAGCCTTTGATGACAGACAGGCAGCCTTTGAAATAGGCTTGGATAATTCAGGAGACTCAGGTCTCGTAGATCATCTATATCTGGTATCTAAGCTTGTTGAGGGCAGCTATCCAAACTACAGTCAAGTCATACCAAAAGAGACTGAACATCGCGTAAAAATCGAACGAGAACTAATGTTGGATTGTGTCAATCGGGCAGCTCTGGTTACCAGTGACAAAAGTAATTCGGTAAAACTTAAAATGAGTGAAAATCTGCTCGAAATTTCCGCATCAAGTCCCGAATACGGTGAATCACATGAATCCATGGCAATCGCTTATGATGGCCCTGAAGTTGAAGTGTCGTTCAATCCGCACTTTCTTATGGAGCCACTTAAGGCATTAACAAAAGACGAAGTATTTTTTGAATTTAAGGATCATCTTAGTCCGGGAATATTCAAAACACTGGAAAATTTCCTTTGTGTCATCATGCCCCTAAGATTGAATTGAGTGAGGCTTCAGCAAGTATTTTAGTATAACGAAACTCACAAAACTACGTAGCGTGCTGCTTTGGCAAACGATCGTTGCCTCTTTAGCATCATTAACCCAACTTTGGGCCCTTTTAAGGATGATGCTCAAAAGGCAGTGATTGCCTCAAAGTCTACGAAGTTCTGATCCATGATAAACATGAGTGCAATTACAGTACCTGTTGCGATTGCCAGACCTGTGCCGAAAGCCAAAGTTAACAAAAGTCGATCATAGATAAGATGCATGAACCATGCAATCACACCAATAAATTTAAATAGTGAAAGCGCTACAAGAACTGTAAAAATCAAAACATCGTTCAGCGGAAGATAAACCAGCACGAGTTCGACTCCAGTGATTGCAGCAAGTACCATTGCCAGGTTAATGAATGCATGGTATTTTTGCTCCTCGCTGCTATTGTCAATATCAGTTAAAGATGTGGAAGTTGCTTCAGACATGGTACTCAATTAAATAAATTCGATCAGATAAATTGCAGTAAATATGATAATCCAGACAATATCAACAAAGTGCCAGTAGAGACCTGCAACCTCGACATCAACAGCGCTTTCATGCGGATCCATTTTGCCGGTATGTGAATAAAAATACATACAAATCAGCCAAAATACACCAATGGCTACGTGAACACCATGGGTGCCTGTAAGCATATAGAATGTGGATCCGAACGTGCCACTGGAAAGCGTCAAATCATTATGCACAAACTCAGTAAACTCGTACACCTGACACCCCAAAAAAATAAGTCCAAAGAAAATGACGCCGATTGTATTGCGGCGAAAGCTTCTCATATCAGCTTTGTGCATCGCCGAAACCGCAAGAGCCATCAGGAATGAACTCATCAAAAGTATGAAGGTAGAAAAAGAAGTAAGCTCAAGGCTAAAAAGAGAGGTTGGATCGAAGGAATCCGGATATAGCTTACGATATATCAGATGAGTCGAAATCATGGTACCAAAAAACATGCAATCGGAACCTAGAAAGAGCCACATGAATAGCTTCTTATTATCGATCATCAGATTATGATGACTGGCGTGGCTTTGGACTTCGGCGCTCATTGTATAAAGAGTTCTTAATGGATAAAAACGTAATCGCTGAAAATGCAGGATTGCTTACGCTGCTTCTTCCTTTGGATGGATGTGATAGCCGCCAGGGCCTTCAAGTGCCCAAAGGGCAACACCGAGTGCAACTATAACGAGGCCGCCAATAGTGACATAGCCCATAAAGGGAATACCCGCTTGCATGAGGGCAGCGCCTATACCCAGAGGTATAAAACCGAAAGATGCAACGAGTGGCATCCAGGACTGACTCGGCATATGCACACCATGGCTGTCTTCTTCGACATAGGTAATTTTACGATTTTCAGGACCGTGTTTGTGCTCCCAAAGTGCATCACGAGCTGGCACTACAGGTGTGCGCGCATAGTTATAAAATTTAGGTGGTGAACTGGTGAGCCACTCAAGTGTGCGAGCATTCCATGGATCGTTTCCTGCCGGTTTCCCTTTAGTTACACACAAAACAATATCGATCACAAAT
>JBNKZD010000057.1:0-29292 GCA_050301235.1 Chitinispirillaceae bacterium
TGCTGAACCATCAATACAATCAATTCCCTCTACAGATAAATTGCCAAGAGCTCTTCCACTCAAATTGAAAATCTGAATTACTTTTACAGAATTCTGTTTCCATAGGCGAGGTACAAGAATTTGTTGTGTAAGAACTGATGAAAATGTAATCGGAGCGAGATTGTTGTGAATGTCAGTTCTGGTGGTTGTTACTGGTTGCAAGGTTTGTGTAACAGCCGCTTTGAAATTAGTGGTATGGAAAATCATGTATTCTCTTACGTTTGCCGACGTGAAACTTCCTCCGTGGCTGCCTCCCGGAGTCACCTTGAATGTTAAAGGAATACCCAACTTGTTGAGAGTATCACGCATTGCCAGGTTGTAATAGTATAATGGCCCCATCTGAAGATCATTATCTCCGGTGGTCATTCTTACTTTTATTCCAAGTGATTTGATTGTCGCGGCATTTTGTTTTGCAAATGTGAAAGGATAGCTGTTTTCATTGAAATAATTACGGTCACTTCCGAATATCTGATTGGGTATAGAACGATCGAATGTTTGTTGACTAAGTGTATCCCAGTTAACAAGTGCTGCATCAAACGTTGCAATGCTGCAAAACATATCGGTGTGCTTGAACCCATGCATGAGAGCACCAAATCCTCCCATCGAAAAACCCTCGATAGCTCGTTGAGTACGATCTGCTTTGGTTCGATATGTTGAATCAATATATGGAATCAACTCCTGAATTATTGTTGACTCGCATTTGACCGTGCCATCTTTTGAATCACTATAGAATGTATTACCTCTGCCATTAACGAAGACTACTATCACTGGCGGAAAGGTATTACTTGTGATACCACTCTGCATAACACTGGAATAGTTCTGACAATTCTGTGTCTCATTTCCACCCATCCCATGCAGCGAATACACCACTGGATAACGGTCGGTTGAGTTATTATAGTTGGGTGGGAGGTAGATCGAATAGCCAATATCGGTGTTCATCAAAGTGCTATGATAAGTCGCATGGGTATACCCTGAAGGGAGACTTCCGGGATTGTTCCATTTATACGTTTGAGCAGAGCATATTGAGATGCCGATTAAAGTCGCTGTAATAGTTTTTGATAGTGAAATCCCCTTCATAAAATCTCCTTGGCTGTAACGGTATTTTTTTAATTCAGACTTGGTAACATAGTATTTGTTAAAACGAAAAACACGAAGTTTCATTTATAATGCTGAAAAAATGTGGATGTATGAATCTACAAACTTTGAATAAGCGGAAGATTGCCGGAACGGGAAAATGGTATTCCCTGTTCCGAACAATCTTGTGAGGTAAGTCTATATGCGAATCATTTCAAAATCGCCATATATCTGTTTCCCTGAACTCTGCCCGCCAGCGGGGAGCCAGCTCTTAGATCAACGATTCTATATCGTGTTCCGGAAGAAACCGGAAGGGCTGAAACACCAATTGAGGTAATAAAACCTGAGATTCCAGGCACACCTCCGCCAATATGAAGTTCAACGGGAATTTTCAGTGGTGAAATCTGGTCGACTACATTATGCGTAATGCTTATTGTATCGTAATACAGTCCATCACTCAAACCTGTTGCGTTGAACGAAAAGAGCAGGTTGGATATTTGTCCTCCCTGAGTTGTACCAGAAGTTGGTGAGACTGTTAACCAGGTACTTTGCATTGTGAGCTCATTTTGAAACCAGGCTTTTATTGCACTCAAATCGTGGTACGATGGAATGATATAAACAGTTGCGGGCAGCGAAATATTGGTTGCCTGCATTGAAACATAACCTGAACTTGGTTGCCAGTATCGGACATTACCGAGCTGTTCGATTTTTGATGGAACAATCAGGAACACAACTCGGGGATCAGAGTTGGGGTAGGATACCTGATTGACATAGAAACGAATCCATTTTCCACCAATAGATACGGAATCGAGATAGACCGTTTCCGATCCATCCGAGCCCATATTTCCTGTAAAGGTTACCGTGAGATCTGATCTGGTTGTATTCTCTTCAGGATCCGGCTCGATTATGGAACGGTAAATATGGTTTTCTGCAAAATCATTCCGTACCCGGACTCTGTACCCATTGATTGTATAGGAAGAATCTCCCTCGAGCATACAGATGTTTGAAGTCATTCCGCCAACACCTATAGTTGGATTGCCGAATCCGTCAAAAGCATCATTACCGGCATCTGACCAGTAGGTGCAGGAGAGGTCATTATGTGTTGCGGAATATGCTCTGGATTGTACTCCTGGAATTGTGTCATGAATTTCACGGGAGATTATGCCACCGGTTCGGTTCGAGGTACTCCAAATCAGGTCTGCACCACCGGAATTTGCAATAGTGACCGTTCTTTGTGTACTGTCTCCTGCAACCAGATTAACATTTACCAGCTGGGGAGTGACAACTATTGAGGGACCGGCAATTGCAGTTCCGGCAAGTTCAATATTAATTGTCGGGTTGTCTTCGGCATTACTGTTGATAGTGAGTACTCCGTTAAAATTCCCTGAGCTTACCGGATGAAAAATTACCGGAATTACAGTTGATGATCCCGGTGCAACTGAAATCGGGGTTGATCCCGTATAACTGAATGCCACATTGTTTGAGGTAATGGAATTTACCACGGTTGTTTCATTTCCGGAGTTGGAAAGTGTTATTAGTAAAGTATCACTCGTACCGGTTATAACTGTTTCAAAGGCAAGTGTTGATGGTGTCGCTGAGAGTCGACGGAACCCATCAACATTCAAGGTGCAGGGTACAACGACCGGCGAACTGCTGGCTGGCGCATTGTGGTTAAGTAGTAACTGTGCATAATATTCCCCGCCAACAAGATTGCCGGATCTGAATAAGACATTCAGAGAAATTGAATCGTGCCCGGGGACTGTCGCCTCAGTTTGGTTGATAGATAACCAGCTGCCCATTCCCGCATAATTCATACAGAAGTCAATTGTGTTTGGTAAGAGCGGATTTCCTAAACCTGAAGGGTAATAAAATTCCCATGTCATACCTGTGGCAACTATGGTTCCGCTGCCGAAACGGTAGGTGACCAGGGTTGGTTGAGATGATGAATTATTAATTAGTGTTGTTGCATTTGCCGGTAAAGCTGAAAAATAGGTGTGACTTGCCGAACTGCCATTTAAAATTGAATCAACTCCGGTAGTGAGAGGATGGTTTCGGTTAATTACATAGTTGGTCGATGATGAACCATAAACGACACTCATACCTCCAGGTAATGTCATAGTATCTCCCTGGGTGCAGCAATGGAATTCAAGCACGCCCCCACTTTGAACAAATGCATCGATTTTTGGCCTGTTTGTCCTGTAATTTGCATAAAAGCTGCTAGGTTGCACGGATGGAATAACAATTAAATTAAATGAACTCAAATTTTGTGAAGCTAACTGGGATGAGGTTATTGTTGTAACTGTAGCTCCCATCGAGATGAGTAACGGCTGGATAACATTATAACCCCAGGGGTACTCATCCTGGATAATCAGAACATTATTTCCTAAGCCCGCTGTACTTTTATAAGTAGAGGTAATATTCTCTACTTTATTCGAAGTAGTATCATTTGTGGATGAACTGGTAAAGCTCTTTTGAGCAGATTGTAATTGCTCCAGAAGAACGGGGTCGACGTTGATTGGTTGATTCACTCCAGATGTATTAACAAAAGATTGGATTATGGATACTCTGAGAGAATCATCACCCGAGTTAACAATATTCAAATTTCTCTGGGTAGAATCGCCTGCATTCAGTCTTTCATGGAAAAATAATGGTGTTACCTCAATCATTGGACCTTGTATTCCCGTACCTGAGACTGGTAGTTCAATAACAGGGTTATCTTCGGCATTACTGTTAAATGAAATTATTCCTGAATGACTTCCGATACTGATTGGCTGGTAAATGATTGGTATCGTGATACTTCCGGATGGTGCTAAAGTCAGCGGGAATGTACCCGAAACCATAAACCATGGATTACTGGAAGAAACAGAATTTACTATGGTCGTTTCATTACCAGTATTAGAAAGTCGTACCTGGATGGTGTCCCGTAAACCTGTCCAGATTGATCCAAAGTTTATGGAAGCTGGTGTTATTGTAAGACTCCGGAAACCATCAATATCCGCAGTAACCGCTACTCGTAACGCCTGATGTAACGGATCATCAGTACCAATCATAACTTCACCTTCATAACGACCTCCCATCAAACCTGTCGGAGTTACAGTAACAGAAACTGCTGCGCTGTCTCCCGGAGCCACTTTACCGCCGGCCATTGGGGATGCTGTCAGCCAGGTTGGGCCGGCAGCTCTCAATGCGCGGTCAATATTCAGTCTTCCGCCGGTGAGACATTTTCCGTTCAGTGATGACACCGGATCGACATTGTCAAGTAGCAGCTGTTTTACCTGTGATGCACTCAGGAATGGATTGTATGTCCAGATAAGACCGGCAGAACCTGATACATGCGGTGTTGCCATTGATGTACCGGAAAGTGTCTGATAACCTGAACCTGGTTGGCAGCTGTAAATATTAACGCCAGGAGCGCCCAGATCAACAGTAGTTCTTCCGTAGCATGAGAAAGATGCAATAAGATCATTATGATCTGTGGCTGCAACGGAAATGATATTGTCAAGAGTATAACTTGCAGGATATTGAGGAGATGCATCGTTATCGGTACCGTTATTACCTGCTGCCGCAACAAACAGACCTCCCACAACAATTGCATCCATGAGCGATTGGCTGAATGCGCCACCACCCCAGCTGTTGCTGGTGATTTTAATTCCCATCGCATTTGCATAGTTGACTGCATCGATAGCATCTGATGTTGAACCAGACCCGCTATCATCCAGAAATTTTAATGCAACAAGGCTGGCGGTCCACATTACTCCGGCGACACCGATACCATTGTTACCAACACCGGCAACAGTACCTGCGCAATGTGTTCCATGATAGTGACCATCAGAGGGGTTGTTGTCATCATAGGCAAAGTCCCACCCATGTATATCATCGATATATCCGTTATTATCATCATCGATACCATTACCGGCAATTTCACCCGGGTTCGTCCAGATATTGGCAGCAAGATCCGGGTGGACATAATCTATACCAGTGTCAATTATACCTATGAGTATCGAACGATTACCGGTATGACGCTCCCAGACATCAGTGGCATCGATATCCGCATCAACGGTACCACCGGTCTGTCCATTGTTAAACATCGCATAAAGTTGTGAAAAGTAGGAATCGTTTGGTGTAAGATACGCATGAAGAACGTAGTCCGGTTCAGCGAAGGCAACCGATGGTTCGTTTTTAAGCTTTTCGATCGCTTTAAGAACGCCTTCTTTAGTTGTATCAGATAAGGTGACCAGGAAGGCCGGGCGGGACGAAGAAACTTTCATTCCTGTCCGGGGGTTTCGGGCAATGCCAAGTTCTCTGATCGATTTATAACCGGCATTTTCCAGAATTGCCTGTTTCGGGGCTGAAAAACCACTAGCCATGCCGATAATAACCCGACCGTTCACAAATTCATTTTCCACATTGTGTGTTGAGTAAATCAGTTCTTTCTGTATCTGAGGCAAACCTGCTGTTGTCACAGTGCCAAGCGGACTTGAAAGCTGATTTATCCCCTGAATATGGTACTGAAGAGTATCCCCACCGGTGTTGTAAACGTAACAGACCTGTGTCGAGGCAGGGTCTGAAGGCAGGAGATTGTAATAGAGACTGTCGGGGCGGACTGATGCAGACGGTGCTGCAAGGCCGGTACCCAAACATGGTAAAGAGATTGACGGATTATCCTCTGCATCGCTTGAAACAGTTATAGTCCCGCTATGAGCACCAATGTTGACTGGCTGGTAGATTACATAGATTGAAATACTATCGAAAGCTGGGATAGTAACTGGTAAAGAACTGAAAATTCTGAAGGCTGCATTATTTGATATGATTGAATTAACTTGTGTCGCTTCATTGCCAGTATTTACAAGCTTTAAGGTCAAAGTGTCCCGATTGCCCACCCACAAGGAACCAAAATTGAGTGAAGACGGTGAGGTAGAGAGCCTGCGGAAACCATCGACATGCAATGTGCAGGGAACTTCGACTGTAGAGGGTGTGGATGGTGCATTATGGGTGAGTAAAAGAGAGCCCAAATAATTACCACCTAATAATGCTTGTGTGGAAAAACGAACTTTGATTGTATCATAGGCTAATGGTGATATTGTCCCCTGTCGTTTGGATATCGATAACCACTCTGATTGATTATTATACAATGTGGTGATGTCATTACTATTTAATGCTTTACTGTAAATTCTTGCTTCGTCAATTGATCCGTTTAATGCATACAAGGATGTTGTTGCTCGTCCAATTCTGACTGGATCACTGATTGTATTTATTGTTCCTGAAAATGTTAATGTCTCTGATTGCATTACTCCATTCAAATATATACGCATGGTGGTTCCATCCCAAGTGCCAACTAAATGATTCCATGCTCCAACTTGCAGTTGGGTGGTACCTGTAATATAGTATTGAGTACTCCCCTGGAAGAGAGCGAAATATACACCACCATAGCTTGAGATACCTAAAATATAAGAACTGGAAGTCGTCTGATTATCTTTGCAGATCGCCCGTTGCCATGGCTTTGAAATCGTGTTTGGCTTAACCCATGCGGAAAGAGTAATCGCTCTGGTAATATTCATGGAATAATCATTATTGATAGTTACAATGTCATCATTGCCATCAAAAGTTAAACTCGAATTAATAAATCCTGAAGTCCATGTGGCTCCGGAAATCGTCCCTGTATTTGCATTAGGAGTTGCATCATTGATAGTAATTCCTGTACCCTCATCAAAGCGCCAGTATGCTTTAAGCGAATCATCTGTAATGCCACCAGTATTATTAATAATGGAATAACTGAGATCTGCACCACCCGAATTATAAATTGTTAAGTTGCGTGAGGTCGAATCACCTGCAAGTAAACTCTCTCGAAATGATGTTGGCGTTATTGTAATCGATGGAGGATTTGTTCCTATCCCTGAGCATGCAATGTTAATCGATGGATTATCCTCAGCGTTACTGTTTATTCTCAGTACGCCACTCTGGTTACCTGTTGCTAGGGGCTGGAAGTAAACCTTAAGTGTAATATTTCCAAACGCAGGTACAGTAATCGGGAGTGCCGGTGCGCAACTGAAACTGGCATTCGTACTTGATACAGATGACACTACTGTTGCTTCATCACCACTGTTAGTCAATGTGATCAATGCTGAATCTCTCGAGCCAACCCAGCGCGAAATAAAATTGAGTGTTGTCGGCGCTGCGGACAGTCTGCGGATTCCATCAACCCACAGGGTGCATGGAACACTTTGAGGTGACGGCATATCCGGAGCATTATGGGTTATATCAAGTCGTCCGTAATAGGTACCCCCTGGAACTGATGCTCCATTGAACCCGACTCGCACTGATGCTGATTGTCCTGCCGTAACTGTTCCCGAAAGCGGGGTTACCGAAAGCCAGTTTGATTTTGGCGAAAATTTAACAGCAAGAGCATTTTTGAGATAGGTTGCATTGTAAACGACTGTCAACCCATCATCTCTTGTACCGTTCTGAATACCTACTGTAGAGCCCGTAAGAGGCCCGGTAAGGTTATTGTAGTACACATAAATATTCCCGGAACGTTCCAGGATGATTTGAAACGTGTAAACACCACTGCCACTGTGGGGATATACATTATCAATCTGAACAACCGCGCGGTCGCCATAATCTCTAAAATAAATATCCCCGCCATAGGAAGGATCGAGGTCATCATGAAGTGCATCGATGAGATTGGCGGGCGCACTGGTTGAAGGTAAGGGGTAGTTGGTTATCAGACTCGAACTGGTTCCGAATGTGATAAAGCCATTTGAGCTCACATACATAGTATCAAAACTGTTTCCGTAAAAGGGAAATTTAAAGCTGAGTTTCTGCATCTGATAGCAGTCATCGCACCCGGAGACTGTGCTCAGCAGGGTCCCGGAACTGCGGATATCATTCCACTGGTAAACAGGACCACCGGGTTCATCAGAATCGATCCAGGTGTAACCGGTCCGGTCTGGTCCTCCGTGAAGTTTCGTAACCGGATTACCAACACGGGTATCCTCTGCACCTTTTTCAATCGGGAGAAAATGGCTGGCTTCGTAAACCGGTTGAGTGACCGGAGCGAATGTGTTATCAACAATTGAAATAGTCCAGTTCAGCCTGGCCTGGCCCGAATTTGCTATTGTTAGTGTTGCCGATGTTGAGTCACCTACAGGAACGGTACGGCTCAAAGAACGTGGAGATATATTGATAATTGCCGGATTTACCGCATGTCCCGACAGAGCAATGGTAATCGAGGGATTATCCTGTGCATTACTGGTGATAGTACAATTACCTGAAAATGTTCCGGTTGTTGTCGGACGAAAAACAATCCGGAGTGGTAATGTTGCACCGCCAGCAACAGAGAACGGGGTGGTGGTTGCAGCTGTGAATGCCGGATTACTGAACGTCAGTGATGAAACCAGTGTTGCATCACCACCGTTATTTGATAAGGTAACAATCATGGTGTCGGAAACACCAACACCAACCGAATCAAATGACAGTGATGTCGGTGATGCAGACAGGTGGCTGACAAGAGGCAGTATACCGACAGCAGCCCAGGCATCACTTACACGATTACCATCATAGCCAAGAGTAACAGCTGCCTGAATCCAAGCATTACGGGCATCCCGGTATTGTGCGGATGAAGTGAGCAGGTACATGTTTGCATACATACCAATCTGTCCGGCAGTATCAACACCCATACCGGTGAGATTGTAGGGATGGCCGTCATTTGTACCGGAGCCACCTTCTGC
The DNA here is from genome assembly GCA_050301235.1 of Chitinispirillaceae bacterium. Taxonomy (GTDB): domain Bacteria; phylum Fibrobacterota; class Chitinivibrionia; order Chitinivibrionales; family Chitinispirillaceae; genus JAFGIN01. The sequence goes on from JBNKZD010000057.1 coordinate 8,841, forward strand.
CAGCAGATAGAACAGTTTGTTTTGAACACCACTATTATAGTGCACACCACCATTATCTCCGGAGCCGTTATACCAGTAGGTTCCAAGATAGTAGGATGGATTGCTGTATCGCAATGGATCACGAAGGTCCCGAAGAGCGTCATCGGCAAGCCACGCATCTTCACCGCAAAGCCAGTCTGCTCTTCCTGCTATTCCTTGAGGGTAAGCACTTCTGCCATCCGGTTGTGCCCAGAATTCTACCCAAGTACCAAGAATATCAGAAAATGATTCGTTAAGTGCACCTGATTCATAGGAGTAAACTAAATTTGAAGTGTATTGTGTAATTGCATGGCCATATTCGTGTGCAGATATGTCAAGGGTGGTGAGAGGACCGGCATCGATATTGTCACCGTCACCAAAATGGAAATCGCTGCCATCCCAGTACGCATTTACATAACTGGTTCCTTCATGGACGTTTGCCTGTGCAAATCCACCCTGATTGTTGAAACTGTTTCGTCCTAACCTTGTTGTTACAAAATTCTGGGTAATCGCGAAGTTTTTTGCAAGTGAAACAGCTGCCGGATCGCTTGTACCCCATGATGCGGAACTACGTTGTTCCCAATCACTGGTGTTAAGATTGTATACACCCCACTTTTCGGTTTTATGATACAGAAAATAGTTCGCAAGTGTATCGTGCCAGCCTGTAATTGTTACCAGCGTACCATCTTCCTTTGCAACTCGATATCCGGTGACTGGAACATGAGATCCCTGTGAACCCGGTGCTGCACGAAATAGCTGATCGATTGTCCCCCGTATCGCACCAGTCCGGGCATCAACGTATATCTTCCACCGGGATGGTTCGGGATCAGATGCCGCCAGGGTAATTTCGAAAGATACTATACTGTCAAAAACCACAAGCGCGGCTTTGCATTCTGTGAATGTGGTACTGCCGGACAGATATTTCTTCGCATTGTCGATTGCTGTCGACTGATTGATTATGGAGGATAGATCAAGGGATATATCCGGGGAGTAGTTACCCGATACCAGATAGATCTCATTCTGCTGGTTGACGTGGACAATGATGTCAGATCCAATTACAGGAATTTCCTTGTAATACTGCATCATTCTGATATGTTTGTTACCTTGTAAATCCTTCTGAATCCGGGTGATTCGCATTTCAGAACCGTTTTTTGTCAGTGAACGGTTTAACCGCTGGGTGACAGAATCACCGGCATCACCCGCTTTCCCCGAAAGTTTATTCCAGCCGGCGATTTTTTCTTTGCCGCCTTTAAGATCATTTAAAGTTAAAGACCGCATTCCCCGCAGACCGCGCTTGAACGGATCTTCGTTTTGTGAAGAGCGGATGCTGCTTTTATTCTTACTATTGTCTGGTGCTTTCAAGGCCAGAGCACTTGAAAACAATGCGCAGCACACTAACGCACCAGTTGATACAATCTGTTTTATATTCATATTGTGGTTCCTCATTATCAAAAAAAATCCTTTATTTACATTATACTCGATGAAACTTTACGGTTTTACTTGTGCCGGTATACCCGAAAGCGAGTAGGGGGCAGCAGTAAGTGGTGTACGCGGTTGTAATACATCCGGTTCCTCTTCAAGTACTGTAATTTCGGTCCACAGATTATTATTTGCAGCGATGACATTGATCAGTGTGTCATTCGTTACTCCAGTTCCGAGTCTCACTACAAAGGTTCCATTATTTACCTGAACGCCCTGATTATTCTGATTTAGAAAGTTTTCGGTATATAGTGGTGTACCATCAGTAGCCTGTGTAAACAATCGAACCTGCATTTCAACATTTACAGGTTGAGGTGACCCAACCGGGTTCCCTTGAGCGTCATAAAGAGTTCCGGTAATCGAGATCTGGCGATTGTTGGGGAGCGTTGGAAGATTTTCTGCGAATTCAGCTCTTATGGCACCATTCCCGGAAAGTAAGGTAACTGTTGTTGTTGCAGAAGTTGGATTTGCTATTTGTGGAGAACCTGATATAATAGACCAGTTGACGAAATGGTATCCGGTGTCAGCGGTTGCGGTCACAGGGAATGCTACGCCTCTGCCGATCGCTATATTCCCTGATGGGGTTGTAGAACCGTTACCACCACTGGAAATTGATAACGTGTCCAACTGAAGAGTGAAATTGGCCCGGATTGTTGCATTTCCACCGGTGAGTGTGACTGTGGTAACTGCTGAAGCTGCATTGGCGATTACTGCGGTTCCGCTGGTCACTGTCCAGTTCAAAAAGAAGTACCCGCTTGCTGCTGTTGCAGTAATTTGTGTAGCTGCACCATGATTGACCGTAACCGTACCTGTTGGCAATGTTGTGCCATGTCCATCATTGCTCATGGTAAGTGAATATGTCTGCAGTGTAAAGTTGGCTCTCAAAGTAGCATTGCCACTGGCAAGTCTTACGGTTGTACTGTCTGATAATGAATCGGCGATAATGGCTGTACCGCTGGTAACACTCCAGCTCCGGAATACATACCCGCTTGCTGCTGTTGCGGAAATCGGAGTAGCCGCACCATGACTGACCGTAACGGTACCTGTTGGTGCTGTGGTTCCGTTTCCGTCACTACTCATAGTCAGTGAATATGTCCGCAGTGTAAAATTTGCCCGTATGGAAGCATTACCACTATTAAGTATTACTGTTGTAGTATCAGATATTGAATCGGCAATGACAGCAGTACCGCTGATCACACTCCAGCTTCTGAAAACATATCCGGCAGCTGGTGTGGCAGTGACAGGGGTGGCTGTTCCGCGGGTTACCGTAACAGAACCAGAAGGAGTTGTTGTTCCGTTCCCATCGTTAGTTACGGATAATAAATAGGAAGGTATAGTAAAGTTTGCTCTCAAAGTAGCATTGCCACTGGTAAGTCTTACGGTTGTACTGTCTGATAATGAATCGGTGATAATGGCTGTACCGCTGGTAACACTCCAGCTCCGGAATACATACCCGCTTGCTGCCATTGCGGAAATCGGAGTAGCCGCACCATGATTGACCGTAACAGTTCCTGTTGGAGTTGTGGTTCCGTTTCCATCATTGCTCATGGTCAGTGAATATGTTCGCATTGTAAAATTGGCCCGTATGGAAGCATTACCACTGTTAAGTATTACTGTTGTAGTATCAGATGTTGAATCGGCAATGACAGCAGTACCGCTGATAACACTCCAGCTTCTGAAAACATAACCGCTTGCAGCTGTGGCAGATATTGTCGTAGCGGTGCCCGGAATCACTGACAGATTTCCGGATGGAGTTGTTGTCCCGTTACCATCAGTACTGACCGTAAGGGTGCAGGTTGGGTTACCACCAGTCCAGGCCAGAAGGCGGCTTCCAGGAATTGGTCGTTCGGCATCACCGGTAATACCTGGTCCCTGCCATCCAACAGCAACATTATCTCCACCGGTACCTTCCTTGTGAAGTACTTCGACATAATATTTCTGTCCGGCGGTCAGCGTTCGTGGTGAAGATTGCTGGGAGGAGAATTTAGTCCATTCACGGGAATTGGTCCAGCTGGAAACACTTGCAATTAATGATTTTCCTGCCGGATCGGCACTGTTACTTAACCATAATTCAGAATTGTCATCAGATGCAATCCAGAAAGTGTAATTTCCTGTAGTCGGCGGCACTACATATCCTCTGATTCGTGTACCATAGTTATCAGCGTTGTCTACAGGTCCTTCAAAGCTGTAAATTGTCTGACTGGAATTTGGAGTTGATGGATAGTTTGGGCTGGAAGTAAGGTTTGATACGGCAGTTCCGGATATTCCGCTCCAGACTTCTCTAAGAAGTCCAGCTTCGTAAGGAACAAGTCGTGATGCAGGAATTGGTCGTTCGGCATCACCTGTAATTCCAGGACCTTGCCAGCCAACTGCAATATTGTCACCACCGGTTCCCTCTTTGTGCAGTACTTCTACATAATAACGCTGACCAGCAGTAAGGGTCCGGGCTGATGATTGTTGTGAAGAAAATTTTGTCCATTCCCGGGAATTGGTGTATCCTGTCACACTGGCGATTAATGTCTTGTTTGCCGGGTCTGAATTTGTACTGAGCCAGAGTTCTGAGTTATCGTCTGATGAAATCCAGAAGGTGTAACTACCTGTCGTTGGGGGAACTACATATCCTCGGATTCTGGTTCCATAATTATCAGCAGTATTAATCGGACCTTCAAAAACGGTGATGATATTTCGGGAGGTCGGAGAGTTAGGAAAATTTGCATCACCGGTTAAATTGGTTACCGAAGTACCTGAAATACCACTCCAGTACTCACGAAGCAATCCCTGAGCATCGGCTGAAAAAGTTTGTGTCATGATAAAAATGAAAAGCGACACAATGCTAACAACAGGCTTGTCAAAAAAACGCACCATCATCAAGACTCCTTTATAAAAAAACAGTGTATGTGTTATTCTTCCTGAAAAGAAAATGATGTTTCATAGTTATTCATAAAAATATGGAAATTCTGACATTTATTTATAAAAACGAAAACAATAATTCAATTGTGACTAATTAAAATGCACGAATCTGATTTGCGGGAACAGTCTATACTTTATGATACGGGTTGATCAAAGAAAGCGTCTGAACCCCCTATATTCCAATACTTTACGGACAGAAAATAATTGCTGAGTAGGTCTTTGTCAAATATTTATTTTGAGCATTATTAGTAGATCAGCTTTGCAGAGCAATTTCTTCTGTGTAGAATATTGAATTTTAAGGATAAGGATAAGGTTGAGGAGGGTAGTGGAGGGTAGTGGAGGGGTACTAATCGCGTTTTTTTTGAATTCCGCATCTGGGGGAGGGGCTTGCGTTTGCAAAACGCACCCTCCCCCGCAAAAAGCCAAATGCCATTGATCTCGTAATTCTTTTTTCTGCAACAATGGTATTTGTCTTTTTGACTCCCCTCCCGATGCGGTTATGTTTTCCACGATACGATTCCTCCTTACGTCCGGATCGTGTGGTTAAACCTCCCGCAACTCCCTCTTCTATGGATTGTTTTTTGGGGAGTTTACCGCAAAGTGCACATTGATTTGCAAATTGTTGTAAATGCCAGTCTTTTTGTCGTCTCATGGCTTGTAGAGCCATTAATTATTGTAGTAAATGGAAACAATGATCCCGCCAGGGACGCCCATACAACAGATGCCGAGCCCCGACTGTTAAGAAGGGTCCACGTAAATTCACACATCGCTCTTTTAAACGTCGAATGACGATATGCGAAAAATCAAATATGAACTTTTTACCTCAAAAAACAACTTCTGAAGCTCTGAAAGAGCGCAATATCAACAGCCCGGGCTGAAGGCACCCGAAGGCCCGGGTTGTTGATTATCCCCGGATTTTTCTAAGCTCTGAAGGAGCGGGATAAAATTGTGAATGTTTGCAGAGGATGCATTTGCATGTCTGATTAAAGGCGCGAATGCCTGCTGTTATTATCCTGTTTTTACAGATTTCCAGGGAAATTTAAAAAAAATCAAATCCTTTTCTAATAATTTTAACATATATTAAACCTGTACAGGAAAATAACCATTCACAATTAAAGATGTGATCAGGGGTTAGTGACTTGTGATCAGCAGGAAAAAGTTTTAAGATCTTACTTCTTATTTCTTATACTGATCACCAATCACCAGTCACCGAAACCGCCTATGGATAAGTGGGAAAAAGTCGTTACACTCAAGCGGAAATTAACCGACCTTAAACACGGATGTACCCTCGAAGAACTCCAGAATTGCCTCGAATGCGACCGGCGCTACGGTGTACCGGATTAAATAAGTAAGTGCTGAAGTCGTTGCTCCGAAAAGTTTGAGGGAGGAGATTCGGGGGATTGTTGAGAGGATGAGGGGGAAGTATGGGAGTGGGAAAAAATTTGAAAAAAATATTTGAGCAGGTAACTTTTTTGAGTATTGTCGCAGAATTTGCGACTGGCGGTTATTAAATTACGAATAATATCAATGCCGATCAAGGCGGAAATTGACAGGATAATTGATATTATAATCGGGGTGAACACAAAAAATGGCTAAAGATCTTACAACATCTGCAATTGAACGACAAAATGTTCTGAACAATCCCTATGCCCTTGAAGAGATTCAGAAGGCGACACGAATAGAGTGTATTGTTTTTGAGGGAAAGGCTGTTCTTTTAAAAGAGCAGATCGCGGACTTTTTCTTGGTTACGACTCGAACTATCGACAATTATATAGCTCGTTTTGAGGAAGAACTTGGAAAAAACGGGTATGAAGTACTTCGTGGTAACAGGTTGAAACAATTCAAGTTACAGTTATCACATTGTCATGTTAATGAAACCGATTTCGTTAACATAAAAACCCCACAACTGGGAATTTTTGATTTCCGTTCTTTCCTGAATCTGGCAATGCTCATAAAAGAAAGCGAACCTGCACGTCTACTCAGAACAGCGATTCTCGATATTGTCATTGATCTGATCAATAAGAAAACCGGTGGTGCCACAAGGTATGTCAACCAGCGGGATGATGATTTTATCATTTCTTATTTTCAGGAAGAAAACTACAGAAAAGAATTTACTGATGCGTTACGGGATTGCGTTGATATGGGTAATTTCAAGTATGCATTATTCACAGATAAAATATACGTAAGCATATTTAATGAAAAATCGCAGGAATACCGGAAAGTGTTACGCCTTCAGAGTAAAGAAAAAGTACGCGATACTTTTTATTCAGAAATTCTTGATCTTGTAGCATCATTTGAATATGGGTTTGCAGTTCTCTTATCTGAGACTTCTATGCGTGAAGGGAAAAAACTCTGTTCATGGGAAGTTAATAACCTCTATAAAAATTTTGAAAGTCAGGCACACTGGAAACCACTTATAGAACGGGCCCGTGTTAAAATGTCGAGCAGGGATCTTGCATTTCGTGATGCATTGCATTTGCAGCTTAAAGAGTATATAGCTCCGGTTCAACGTGAAGAGTTTGAACGGTTCCTCGGTGAAAAAAGTAAGGAACTGGCTGAGCGCCTTGAGGAAGCAAAAGACGTAATGCGAAGGCTTAAAGAACGGGAGTAAATAATGGCGTTAACATATATAACATTGGAAAATGCCATCGAAACTCACCGCAAGACCGTTGAAGTCAGTGGGGGCGGTACACTTGAAACTCTTGACATGGGTCGGTTAGAAAGTGTACTGGAACACATCAAAAATGATGAATATTACCCAACATTCGAAGACAAATTAACTCATCTGTTTTTTAGTGCCTGCAAGTTTCACTGCTTTGCCGATGGTAATAAAAGGATTGCCATATCATTAAGCGCTCAATTTTTGCTACTGAACGGATATGTTTTTATTGCTGGACAGTTTATCAGAAAAATGGAAAATATCAGCTACCATGTAGCAGCTGGAAAAATCTGTAAAGAACTACTGCACGAAATCCTGTGCGCAACAATTAATGGTGATGATGACAGTGAAGAGCTTAAATTGAAAATTATCAATGCTATTGAAGATAAATAGGAAGTGACCAGTGATTAGTGTCCAGTGACCAGCAAGACAGCTAAAGAAGTGGCCAGTGTATAGTGGCAAGTGGCCAGCAAGAGACAGATGATTTGAGAACTATATATGAAAAGTCAGTTCATCCTTCTACTAACCACTGGCCACTAATTAGCCTGTAGCCTGCAAGAAGCGGCCGTTGGCCATAAGGAGTGTATTGCAAAGATGAAAATTTACCGTTCTGAATTTCTTTTTTCTTCTACTGATCACTGGCCACTAGCCACTGGACACTAATCATGGATAAGTGGGAAAAAGTCGTTACATTCAAGCGGAAATTAACCGACCTCAAACACGGTTGTACCCTTGAAGAACTCCAGGATTGCCTCGAATGCGACCGCGCTAAGGTGTACCGGATTAAAGATCTCGCCGAGATTCTCTTCGGCATCGATATTATAAAGGATAAACAGACTAAAAAATTCCGGTTTGATTTTGAGAATAGCGAAAATTGCTCAATAAACCCTTTAGTTTGACAAATTAAGATAATCATTAGCGGGCAGCTAATCCGTCGCGTTCCGCACCGCTTGAATCGTTTGGACATCTGCTGTACCGGTTATCTCCAAACCGTTTTCGCGTTGAAATGATTCTATAGCTTCTTTTGTCATTTTCCCCGGTACACCATCAATCGTACCTTCATAATAGCCAAGGGTCTTGAGATCTTTCTGCAGTTGTATCAATTCCTGTTTAGTAGCAATTGAACTGGGGGAGTGTGTTCTTGTTTCATTACAATCATAATAGGGGTCACATTTATACATAAGACAGCGCCACCACTACACTAAACCGCGCCGCTTACTACATTGAGACGCGCCGCGCATATTGTCTGCATATAAACGGGCAAATATCGGTCTGTAACGTTTCCGGGTAGCAGATCTTTTTTGTTTATCCGGGATAACGGCAGCAGTAAACGGTGTTTCGATCTATCTGGAACCAAAGCTTGATTATACACTGGTTAATCAGGCACCAGCATTGATCGGCGCTTTGCGTCATATCATGGCTGCCTGGACCGATGTTCAGTTTGAAAAGCCGGAAACACAGAAGGTATGGGTTGTTAAACAGACAGAAGGTCAGGAGGCAAGGTTTGAACTTATTTCCGGGCTTGAAACAGCATATCCTGATGATGAGGATGTTGCAAACCTGTTGTCAAATATCAGAGAAGGCGGTTCAAACCCGGATGAAATCCAGGATTTGAATGATCTCGTTTATGCATGTGAAAAACGTATCGATGTTCTTGAGGTGGAAACAGATATTACTAAAGAGTATCTGAAACAAGTTGCAGAGCTTGCCGCCGAGCTCGGTCAGATTTACGCAAAAGCAGTAGCTGACAGGACAAAAGAGCCATCTGTTCGTCTTGAGCGTGACAAGGCCTTTACCCTTGTCGATAATATCATGATGGAGATCCAGCGGCGTGCGCATTACCGGTATCGGAAGAATGATCGGAAATATGATCAACTTTTCTTTTGTATACAAGCCGGTAAAAAGGAAAAAAGCTGCAGTAAAAGAGGCCGTTCCAGCATAATGTAACTCATGTTTTCACGAAACGCAAGGGCGCTTTCCCCTTGCAATAAAAAGAGAAACGGAAACGGCGGGACTTGGTTCCCGCTGTTTCTTAGTTATATGCTTGTGATAGTGCAATTTGAAGAAATTTCTTAAACACATTTACCTACTTATTAAACGGGTCCTGCGCTCCAGGTGGCATCTTCACCTTTTGTGTACCCGGTTGATTATACCTGTCAAGATTCCAGCGATAGATCATCTGGCCGTCACACATGGTAAATGCTGTCGGGTTGGTTGTCCATGCTGTGTTGGTTGGCTCTGGTATACCTTCCCGCATTGCATGACCGAGTTTAATTGGCTTACCTAGCAATAAAGGATTTTTCTCATCGATTGGAACTGCAACAAAAACGGGATTATTCTCGCTGTTAGAATTAGCACCCCGTGTTGTACCATCTCTGAAAACAAGCCATTTACCATCAGGTGAGAACGTTAAGTGTGAATACGCATTCGCAGGATTATAACTGTTCCAGATTGACCCGGCAATTGAAATTAGTGGGATTAATTGCTTCTTTTCGTCCGGTTCGTTCCAGCGGAAGAGATAGAGAGTAAGTCTGTTAACTTCTGCATAAATTGAATCCCTTGCCACCTCGTCTGCAGGATCTGGTAATGCATCTGCAGCTGCTAGTTGTGCTTTAGAAGGTCTTTTACCCTGTTCAATTATTATTGCAAAAGGCAAGGTAGGGTGTAATGCAATTTCCTGTATACATCTGAATTCATCCTGATTACGGTTAAATGTTTCTGCCAATGGGTGTGTAACTGGTTTGAAATTCTCATCAAATACTTCAATTTTTGTTGTACTGTCGTTGTAAACAAATACTTTTTGCTGGTAAGTAAACCATGGTGCAGTGTAGGCGCTTGTTCGAATTCCCGCAAAATGTTCGCTTAATATCGTAAATGTGTTGTTTTCAAACCTGATTGTTTTAAGAATTTTTTTAAACCCATCAGCAGCACAAGGCGCAATTTCTAAAACAAACAATCTCTGCTGGGCATTTAATATTGCGATATTTTCAATATCACCAGTATATATCCCCGGACTTATTGTATGTATTTCAACCTTTTGAGCTGGGATGTTTATAATTAAAAACCCTTTTGATTGAGCATAAGCAATCTCAGTTTTTGACCATACCGTCATAAACCGGAAGTAATATGCTCCGGTAACCTCTTCCATGAAATTTTGCTTAACGACATGCCTCTTTAAGTCTTCATCGGTTTTAAACTCCAGAAGCATTACAGCGTTGTCAATATCGTTGGTTCCTATCATGTTATCTTTGGGAACAGCAAAAATATTTCTGGTTTCCGGCCCTGGGCAGTAAATGGATGGTGGCAGCATGACATCATAATCACCGAAATCCATTATAGTAGTATCGATCATTGTACGTATCTCCTTTGCTTTTACCTTAAAACCTGCTTTGTCAATACCGAAATAATCTATACCAACAACCACGATAAAACCAAGGAATAGTGCTGCAGCAATAATTCTTTTTAATTTCATTTCTGCCCCATTCCTTTCAGTTTAGCAAGTTCAGTACGGATTATTTCTACTTGCTTTGGAATCGTTTTAATACGTACGTAGCCCTCTTTCTGCCTGTCACTATTCTCTGATTCATCTGAAATGGCCTTATTCATGTTTTTCAATATAGATGTATTATCCAACCCATAAAACATCGCAGGATTTACAAGGGCGCTTCTATACCATTGCCACTCATCGCATTCGCTCATGGTATCAAAAAATCTTTCTACAAATTCCTTATACGCTGGCGCACCAGTCACCAGTGATAGATACCAGTCAACGCCAAAGATTACCTTATCCTGCAAATGGCTGTACCTCCGGTTAAGCCTCATTTCTTTGAAAAGTTCACTGACATTTCTACTTGTATTTCCATCTTTCAAGTTATAGCACGACACATCAGTGTATACATTCTCAAAATGTATTGGCCCACCAGTGGTATTACCCTGTTCAATTTTCGGATCACACAGATTGGTGATCTCTTCCACCCAATCCGATGCAATGCCGACATCGGCCCACTCAACGCCTCCGAAATGGGCAAGGCAAAGCTTCAATTTGGGAAATTTCATTAAAACCGGCCGCCAGTTTTTCGGATGTACATATTCATCATAGAAATACCCCAATGGTATGCATGGATTGTACGAACAGGAAACAATACGAGCAGGCTGTTTTGTCAGATCAGCTTTGTCAAATTTACAATAAAATTCTGCTTCATGAGTACCCACACCACCTGGTGAGCAATGGGTGAGAATCGGGATACCTTCAGCTTCACAGCGGGCGTAGAACTTTTCAAGGTGAGGAAGACGTGGATCAAGAGGTTTGTATCCAAGTGGTGGGTACATTTTGAAACCAATAAACATTCCGGCATTTTTCAGTGTGGCAATATATTTAAATGGGTAATCCCATGGTCCATGTGTCCATTCCTCTTCATCCATTTCCCCGCCAGTCGGGTTACACCACCGCCTGGGATCATAGTGAAACATTGGAATTAATGCCCACGGGTTCTTCAAAACTGATTTTTTTGTGGACTCAAATTGTTTTTTGTATGATTGGTACTTCCAGACGTGGTTCGGTTTTTCCTCTGAGACATCAACAACAACACCTTTGTTTTCAGATGCAAAGGCATCTTTTCGAGCGTAATAGATCACACGTTCTTTTACAGTCCCTGTTTTTTTCTGTTTATAATATGCGCCATCAATAAAAACTGCCCCATCAAGACTTTCGCCCTGCTTAAGTGGAACCATTGTAATGGTATCACCAGATTCTTCGTGGTAAATGGTTGAACTCTCGGGTGGAAAACCTGCTATATGCGCAAAATCCATATCCATTGGCATTATAATAGTCGGTGAATATATGTGTGCTTTCCCTGTAAATAATTCCTCTGCTTTTTGCTGATCAGTCATACCATCTTTATAGGGTTTTTCTTCCTGGAGTTTGGAGCCGAAATAGGTAGTCTTAAGCTCTTCTATAAGTCTGCCAGCAGTTTGTTCTATCGTTTGCTTAGATATCTCTCCGGAATCATTACTATTTTTTTTACTCAAAAGATCCGCGATTGTGTCACGTGGTACATGCAGCTTTCCTGGAAACCTATCCCACAGAAGCGGTAATGGTGCAGTTACCCCACTCTGAATATGCGAATGTCCATCAATAGCGAAATCTGCAGTAAATTTCGGCTTATACTTTACCGGGACAACCCGTGCTGTTATTCCTGGTGACATTATACTTTCTCCTCTTTCCAAAGCTGATATTCGGTTCCATCAATAATCAGCATCTTCCTTTTCACATCGGGAACCAGTACACAGATCTCTTCCGATCTGGATAATTCTCCACTTACGAGTACTTTACTAGTATCAGCATCTTTTATTTCGTAGTTCTTCTTTTTGGAGAATTCTGCCCTTTCATTTCCATTTTCATCATATTCCCTGTATACCGTACCGTCGGGATTTGCTAGTGTAAAAGAAACAGGCACAAAAGGGTAATGGTATTGTAATCCACCAAGATAATTATATGGGTTACCCCCTTTTTCCTTGATGAGCTTGAAACCAGGGGATTCTTCAATAACCGGTATTTTCAATACGGTTCCAGCTTTGAGTATATCGGGATTATCTCCGATAACATCTTTATTCAACTGATACAGGTATTTCCATGAAGATATCTTGAATTTTTCAGCAACGATATGAAGTGTTTCGTTATCCTGGACTGTGTAATTTTTGGGCATTTTTACTACTCTTTGGTGTTTTTAGATGATAACGGTAAAGCATGAAGCCAGAAACCGTTTAAAGCTATATTGAGTAATATACAAGAGTGAAAAAGAGGTGTAAAGTCGATTTTTTTGAAATTAAAAAACGCTCTTGCAGACACGATGATCTCAGGTTATATTTAAACTACCTCTTATTTTCCTACTACAGCAAGGGCCCTCCTTGCAACTATATGGGTGAAGCGGAAGCGCCGGGATTTATTCCCGGCGTTTCTTTTTCATGCTTGAAACAATGTACCTTGCAGAAAATTTTTAAAATTTTTCCCAGCACAATATATTTTCAAAAAAACCCAAAGCCCTTTTCATTACAATTATAGAGGATGTTTGCCATGTCCAAAGTATTCATCACCATCTGTTTAGCTGTTCTTATCACTTGTTTTATACTGCTTAATTGCCAATTACCCCAACCACCTGCCGGTCCGGAAGAAGTGCGAATTGATTTCGTTCTTCAGACTTCAGATGAAAAAACTACCGGAATTGAAATAACTGATACTGTTGGAAATCAGATACAGATTCGTTCGATCTTCACTTTAACACACTATATTGATTCTGCAAAAATCGAAATCTTTTCAGAATCAACCCTTGAGAAGGCTATTCCATGCAGATACAAAACAGCGCAGGTTGATACAGTATTCATTCCGTACACATTTACAACATCTGGCACACGCACTATAAAGATGACAGGCTATATTAAAGGGAATCCCAATATCGTCTCAACTGTGACAATTCATATTCTTGATCGACAATATACAAACAGAAGACCTGTTTTAGTTGTTCCTGGAAACAAAGCTGTCAGGGCTGGGCAATTACTTACTTTCACTGTAGCTGTAACAGATTCGAATATTGGTCAACAGGTTATTATCAGCACCCTCAAAAAACCAGCTGGTTCAATATTTATGAAAGACACTTTCAGTTGGACTCCGGGATTAGTTGATATAGGGATTGATACAATTATCTTTATTGCAACTGATAATGGTTTACCTGCCTTATCTGATACAGAATCTGTCTTTGTAACCGTCAGCCTTAATTCTAAACCTGATAGCATTCCACCAATTATTACATTCCAGTCGCCATCGAAAGATACTATTATTAGTGCCGATTCTTTTGAAGTAAAAGTTACCTGTGTTGATGCCAGTGGCTGTTCCGTTCAAGGGTTTAGAGATGGAACTGCTTTTAGTTTGAAACAGTCAGTGTTGGTGGCAAATCTATGGACTGGAATGGTGAAAGGAATTGCGGCTGGGAGTTACTCGACAATAAAAATAGTTGCGACAGATTCCTCAGCAGCAGAGAACAAGGATTCTGCTTCTGTGAGAATTAAATATGATAATGATAAGAGCGGGCCAGTAATAGCTCTGCTTATTCCAGTTAAGGATAGCGTTACCATTAATTCTTCCAGTTACACTATAGTCTTGAAAGTTATCGATCCATCGGGGGTATTTTCTGTAAATGGGATATCCGGAGAAACAACTTATACAGGGGTGAGAGATACTGGCTCTATATGGAAGATCAATACCACTACTCTTGAAAATCATAAAATTACATCCATTGTGCTTACTGCTACTGACAGTTCGCTGAAAGCAAATAAAACACTTGATACTATACATATCAGTAGTGAGATAGTAAATGGCTATAAAATCAAATTTGATAAAAATGATAGTGCTGCTACGGGTACTATGCCTGATCAAACGATAAACGGCGGAGATTCTGCGAAACTGACAGCAAATACATTTGTTAAAGAGGGTTCGCAATTTGCAGGTTGGATGACGTCTCCCGAAGGTTCGACCATTGCATATGCTGATGGTGCCATGTATAAAATGGGAACAGCAGCTGTAACACTCTATGCAAAATGGACAAAGAAAGCAACATTTGCTCTGAATATCAATGCTGCCAATGGGTCGGTAACCAAATCTCCCAACGCTGCAGTTTACGATTCAGGCAGTATGGTCGTTTTGAAAGCTACAGCGAACACAGGATATCGATTTGTGAGCTGGAGCGGTGATATTATGGGGACAACCGATTCAACGACAGTTGTTGTTACCAGGGGAATAAATATTACAGCGAATTTTTCTTCTGTTCCTTATACGGTTACATTCAGTTCCCAGGGGACTACGTATTCAACTGCAACAGTAAATTACAATGCGCTGGCAACAGAGCCGACTGCGCCACAAGGGGGAACATGTGACACTTTCAGCGGGTGGTACACCAGTGGAACGTATACAACAAAATGGGACTTTTTGACTGACAAAGTAACCTGTGACACAACACTGTTTGCAAAATGGACACAACTGACTTATCCAATTACCTATAATTCCAATGATGCTGCATCCGGGTCCGCTCCTGCCCCACAATCAAAGATCTGTGATGTCGCACTCACACTTGCCACCAATAGCGGTAGTCTTGCCAAAACTGGCTTCACTTTTTCCGGATGGAACACCACTGCTGATGGAGCGGGAACAGATTACGCACAAGGTGCAAACTATACCGCCAATGCACCACTCACACTGTTTGCAAAGTGGAAAACAGATAGTCTGATGGTCACCTTTAATAGTAACGGCGGAAGCTCTGTTGCATCAAAGTTGGTAGCTTATGGTGGGTATGTCTCAGAACCGGCTGCGCCCACAAAAACAGGGTTTGCTTTCGCAGGCTGGTATTCGAATCAATCGTTAACGACACCTTTCGATTTCGCAACTGCAATTACTGTCACAAGAACGCTTTATGCGAAATGGAATCCTGTTTACAGGGTTGTATACAATGCTAATAATGGAACTGGCTCAGTGCCTGTTGACAATAACGAGTATCAAAATGGGCAGGTAGTGACACTACTTGCTAAACCATCAGGGCTGACAAGGCAGTATTATGATTTTACAGGTTGGAACACTGCAAGTAATGGCACTGGAACAAATCGTTTGCCTGGTACAACATTTCAGATCGGTTCGAAAAACGATACGCTTTATGCCAACTGGAAAGTCGCTTTACCTGTCATTACCGTACAGCCTGTGGCGGCAAATGTTTACCCATTCGACAACATTTCTTTTTCGGTGACCACTCAGGGTATCGGGTTGAGTTACCTGTGGCAGAAAAATGGTACTGATATGCCGGAAGCTACCGGTTCAACGTTTGCAAAACAAAAGGTCAGCTATGTAGATAGTGGTTATTACCGTTGTGTGGTCAGTAATGCAAGCGGAACTGTCACAAGTTCTGCCGTCAAACTCAATGTCAGAACAACGGTCAAGGATGCAGACAGCAATGAGTACACAATAGTTGTAATTGGAGATCAGATCTGGACAGCCGAAAACCTGCGAACGACTAAATTCAATGATGGAACTGCAATACCACTTGTGGAGGAGGGATCGGCATGGGCACAGTTGACAACTCCCGGTTATTGTTTTTATGCCAATAGTGGGACACAATTCGAGCAAAAGAAGTGGGGTGCATTGTACAACGGGTATGCTGTTGCTACCGAAAAACTGGCACCTCTGGGATGGCATGTACCGACTAATGCCGATTGGTATGCATTGACAAACTATCTTGGAGGTGCAAGCGTGGCAGGTGGTAAAATGAAGGAAACTGGAACGGATAATTGGTCAACACCAAATGAAGGTGCAACAAATAGTAGCGGTTTTACGGCTCTTCCGGGTGGATGTCGTGTTGAAGACGGAGATTTTTGGGGTATGGGTAACGGCGGGTATTGGTGGGATTTCCCGGAGGGTGATGCGGCAAGTGAGCTTTGTCTTATGATGTACCTAAATTTTGGTAGCGAGGGTACAAGCGGAGACTATGTCTCTAAAAAGAGTGGTTATACAGTGCGCCTTGTTAAAGATTAATGATAGGTGCTAGTTGGATTGTTGCAAACAGTACTTGTTATCCAATACGACATTTCTCCAAAACATTCCTTATATTATTATTGAATAAAAATGTTGCTCTCAAACTATTCAAAAAAGGATGTTAAATGAATCGCCATACTCTTCTGGTCGCTGTTTTTATACTGCTGATGGCTGAAACCGGACTTGCGCAGAATCTCGAGTTTAAAGTTGCCGGAGTACAGCGTAGTTCTGTAGTTCATGTTCCAACCGGGATCAGCAATCCTGCAGTAGTGTTTGTGCTCCATGGAAGGGGTGGAAATGGTGCAGGGATGCAGGGTGACAGTCAGATGGATAAAGTTGCAGACCGAGAAAAGTTCATCGTAGCTTATCCCAGTGCTATAGGGGGTGACTGGGATTACGCATCAACTAAAAATGATTATACTTTTCTGCTTTCAATTATCGATACGCTTGATGCGAAATATCATATCGACAGAAGTAGAGTCTATGTTACCGGATTCTCTCAAGGAGGTGGAATGGCCGTATTTATTGGTTTCCAATATCCAGAAATTTTTGCTGCCATAGCTCCAACTGCATCGATCGGAAAAGGGGTAACTTTACCTAAGAAGCCAATTCCCATATTCTGTACCTTTGGTACACAAGATAATTTAAACAAACCCGATGTAGTTATGGACGCAGTTAAGGGATGGTTGAAAGCCGATACCTGTCCATCCACCGCTGTCGTTATTCGACCCTATCCTGCTTCAAACACTAAATCTGTTGTTACCAGATTAACATATGGTCCATGTGCTCAGGGAACCGAAGTTATGGTTGATTCAATTTCTGGTGGCGGACATGAATGGCCTATGAACACTTCAACAAAGGTTAATAACAGTGAAGAGGTCTGGGCATTTTTCAAAAAGTTTTCATTGGATCGAACTACTGGAAATTATTTCCAATCATATAAACTGATAAGAAAACCACTTACCGTAATCTACCGGTCCGGAATCATTCTGCTTGAAGGTGATGGTGGTCTTGAAAAAACGATACAGATTACTGATGCTGCCGGGAGATCGGTGTTTACTGGTGTTACAAAAAACAGCCAAATTGCTTTTAAGAGAAATCCCGGTATATATTTTCTCAGAGTTCAAAACATTGATGGATGCAGAACTGAAAGAATTGTTGTTCCAAAATGATAAAACCCCGGTAAATTGAGAAATAGTATGAACAAAATTAACGTTGTACGATGTGCGTTCTGGTACATGCTGGTTTTTATCGTCTTCCAGGGATATTCACAATGGACATATCTGGGAGGTCCGGATATAAAGCTCAGTGATGGGTTGCGTGCTGCGATTACCAGTTTATATGTAACAAATTGTGAAGTATTTGCAGGAACAGAGTGCGGACTTTATAAGTCTACTGACGGATGTAAAACCTGGACAAGAACAGATGCGATAGATTCAAATCTGAAAGTTGTTGATATTGTAAGGAACGGCACTGTTTTCTTTGCAGGGACGGATGCCGGAGGAATTTACTGCTCAGATGATGATGGCGTAACCTGGCGTAAAACCGGTGCTTTTGATTCAACCTGTTGTATGGCTGTAAATGACAGTTTCATCATCGCAGGCAATACACGAGGTATGCAGATATGCCGCATTGATGATTCTGTCTGGACATGGGTTGATGCCGATAACATCCCATCTGGTACCCTTTCAATTGATGCGAAGGACAGCATTGTAGTCGCAGGAGGATACGATTCATGTGTGTATCGCTCAAACAATTTCGGAACTGAATGGAACGCTATAACCTGTTCAGGTTTGCCATCGTCGAAAATATCTTCGGTAGCGGTTAGTGGTGAGATCGTTTTTGCTACTGTTCCATCAAGTGGCGTTTATTGTATTGTCAATTGTGGCACGAACTGGGCAAAAATTGCTGATAGTACTTCAACCATGTACGGCGATGTAGTAGTTATCGACAACGCCGTTTTTTTTGCCACAAAAGAGGGAATTTTCAGCACTGATTTTTTCGGGACAAAATGGCATTCTGTAAGTACTGGTATGGAGAATAAAACGGTAGCCACATTTTTCCTGTCTGCTGGTTCGCTTTATGCCGGCACTGAGCATGATGGGATCTGGTATACACAGATTTCAGATCTTTATGCACCAGTGATCAGGGTTTTTGACAATAGCCGGTCCATTATAAAAATTGATTTCAAAATGCAGCATCTCAGCAATTCTGATCATAATTCTGTGATTAAATTTGTCATCCCTGAATCAATGCAGGTTAAGGTGACACTGTATGATATATCAGGTCACGTCATTCGTATTCCTGTCAGTGGCTATTTTAAAGAGGGTATATACAACTTTACACTGAATGATGATAAAATCGCTCACGGCTTCTATATAGCAAAAATGAATGCTGGTGGAAGTGTTATTACCACAAGGTATGCAATCCACTAAAATGTACAGAACGAAGTACTGGTATAATGAATGCTTACTTTTTATAGTATTGTTATACATTGGCGTATCTGGACAAACGAATGACACCGGTTCAACGCTTCCTGCAAGGATCCCATCCTGGACGCTTTTGCTTCCCGGGGCAACATATTTTTACCAGGGAAAAATTGCTGAAGGATTGACCTTTTCCCTGCTTGAAACAGGCTGCATATTTACTGGGCTGCGATTTGATAAGTCGTTACGGAACAATGGGTCCTCTCCCTATTATAATTACCCACTGTTTCTGGGATTGCAACTGTATCAAACAGAGAAAATGCTTCTATTTCACAACCAGCTCGATCGATTTAAATACCAGACGCCTGATTTTCGTTATGACACAATTTCTGAAAGGAACCTGTATCTTTCACCATTCAGATTAAATAATATTTTTACGCCGATCACTGGCGGTATGGCTGGATTAGCTGCTCTCTTTCTCGGGATAAATCATCATTATGCAACTCACCACCTGCGAGATGTGAAGAGAATATATGTCCTTGATCACTTTACAGATCGAAATCAGGCAATGGCATTGTATGGAACTGTATCACTTGCTATGAGCTGGGGAGCGGGTGTTTCCGAAGAGTATGCATTCAGGAATTATTTGATGCCGGTTCTTGACTACAGGTTTGGAAGGAAAAAGGGGCTGGTAGTCTCATCACTCATATTTGGCAGTGCACACTTTTCGAATCTGTTGTTTTCTGAGCATCCCAATATTATTTCTACGCTTCTTCAGGTTGGAGAAGCATCCCTTTTAGGCTTTTTTCTTGGTCTTGACGTTCAGCAAAGAGGTTATTCGATCGGTCCTGCTGTTGCAGCGCACACCTGGTACGATTTTATCCTGATGGCTGGTTCTTTTTTTGCTGATCCGGAGAGTAATATTTTTGGTGTTAATGTGCAGTTTGACCTTTGATTCGCATATCACCTTACCTCTCTGTAAATTGATTGACATTCTTTTTCAGGTGTCTCAAGCACGGCCTGAAGGCACGTGCCACACCGCCTCTGTAACCCTATAAAGAGGGGGAAGACGGGCAAATTGCAGTTTCTTGCTCCCCTCGCCATCGTGGAGCTGGTCATGAGACGCACTTAACTCCGTCCCTTTTATGTATTCTGCAAGGCAAAATAAACGCAGAGTGCGCAGAGGACGCAGAGAGAGGTACTCGCAGAGGGGTAAAAATGCAAAAGAGAAGTAAAAATACAATCAATTGAAAAATTTCTGTCAGCTTTCTATTTTTTTAATTCTCTGCGCACCTCTGTGTCCTCTGCGTTTTAAAATTTTTTGTAGTTAGGCAACTACTATGGAAAATGTACTGGTCGTTATTCAAAAAAAATGAACACAGGGACGGAGAT
>JBNKZD010000058.1:0-6235 GCA_050301235.1 Chitinispirillaceae bacterium
GAATAACGCGCAATCTATTGCGCATAAAGGCTTTCAGACTTTTCGGTCTTATCACCAGTCGATAAAACCTTCAAAGTCTTCAAGTCTTTCTGCTGCAATATCTTGCGGTTCTTCATCGTCACCTATCGCCGAGTTTAGGTACAAGGAGTTCACTCTCTAATATAACAATACATTGAGGTCCGGGTAAGATTCATGGTATTTGATTATAAAAAAATGTTCCAGAAAATAGAACATTTTTCTGAGCATTACTGGATGTATTGCTTCTTCTCAAAAATCCACTGGAACAAAAATATCAAAAGTGATACTCTTTATAACTAACCGTTTTCAAGGACACACGTATGATAAATATCCCTGGATTTCAAATCAAAGATGTCGTTTTTAAAAGTGAAAGATCAACAATTCTCAGAGCTAAACGTGATTATGATGAAATGTCTGTGGTTATCAAGCTACTCAACAGGGAATTTCCATCTGAAGAAGAATACTCCGAATTTTTACGAGAGTTTGAAATTACTGAAAAGCTCAAAAGTCAAGGCGTTATTGAGGTCTTCAGTTTTGAAAAAATAAATAACAGTCCTGCCATAATTATGGAAGACATCGGTGGAGAATCAGTCGATAAATTACTGGTTGCTAAAAAACTGCATTTTAAGGATAAATTATCACTCGCGGTACAGTTGATTGATTCGCTAAATCAGGTCCACCTTCAGAACGTGGTACATAAAGATGTTAATCCATCCAATTTTATCTGGAACCCTGCTACAACCACAGTAAAAATTATTGATTTTGGAATTTCTGCCGAGCTTACTCTCGAAAATACTGTGACTGAAGGGCCAGCCTTCCTGGAAGGTACCCTGAAATACATTGCTCCGGAACAAACCGGACGGATTCATCGCCCGGTCGATAATCGCTCAGACCTTTATTCTTTTGGCATTTTATTATATCAGTTGATTACAGGAGAACTACCTTTTACATTCGATGATGAAGCTGAGATTGTGCATGCTCATCTGGCAAAAGTTCCATTACCACCTGTAGAAAGAAATCCTGAAATACCGAAAGTAGTCTCTGATATAATCATGAAATTACTCTCAAAAGATGCGGAGGCGCGTTATCAATCAGCATCGGGATTAAAACGGGACCTATTGATCTGTCTGGAAAATTGTACAACAGATGAGAAGATTCCGGACTTTATTATCGGCAGCAGGGATGTTGCTACACGTTTTAATATTCCATGTAAATTGTATGGACGAGAGGATGAATTTAGAGCACTGCTGGATGCGTTTGAAAATGTTTCACCAAAAGATCCCGAATTATTTCTACTACATGGATATTCTGGCGTAGGAAAAACATCGTTAGTAAATGAAATCAGGAATACTGTTCACATTAAAAATGGTTATTTTGTTTCCGGGAAATTTCAGCAGTTTGACAGAAGTATCCCATATAGTGCATTAATTCATGCATTCAGGGATTTAATCCGACAGTTGCTGACAGGGTCAAGGAAAAACCTCGAAGTGTGGAAAACGGCATTTTGTGACCACCTGGGAAGTAATGTACAGATAATAATTGATCTGATTCCGGAGCTGGAAGAAATTACCGGACCTCAACAGTGTGTCCCGGTTCTTAATCCGGCAGAAGCACATAACCGCTTCTTGTTAACCTTTAAAAGTTTCTTAAATGTGTTTGAGAACGATGGACACCCACTGGTGGTTTTTATTGATGATCTTCAATGGGCTGACCCGTCGACCCTGGAACTTTTAAAAAATCTTTTGACAGCCAAAGGACAGTTTACGGTACTCTTTATTGTTGCATACAGAGACAATGAAGTTAAAGACGGTGACCTGCTTATGCAGTTTCTTGATGATTTGAGAAGTGATACCAGTAATGCCAAGCATTTCAAAAACAATATTGATCTCAAACCTGTCGGTTTGTCTGTAGTACAACAGATTGTTGCTGATACCTGTCACTGTGATGAAGAACATGCTGAGCCGCTTGCGAGGGTTATTTTTGAGAAAACAGACGGAAATCCATTTTTTATAAATAAGGTATTACAATCACTGTATCAGGAGGGTACATTTACATTTAATGAAGAGAGCGGTGCATGGGAGTGGGATATTGAAGATGTCAGAAAGGTCGGTATCAGTGATAATGTAGTTGATTTTTTAGTAAAACATATTGAATCACTTCCTGGAGAAACTGTAGAAATTCTGAAATTAGCAGCATGTATTGGAAATCCGTTTGATCTTTTAGTGATTTCAAAAATTCTGATGCAACCACTCGATCAAATTGTGAAAAATATCGGGATTGCGGTTGAAAGGGGATTCATCCATGCAGTTGATGGTTCACAACGCCTCTTGAAATATCTTAAAAATCCTCAAATGACTCAGGTTCATTTCAAATTCAATCATGACCGAATATGTCAGGCCGTGCGAACATTGATAGCCGATGAAATGAAAATCAGAATGAATGTACAGATTGGAAATGTGTTGCTTGAGTCGTATCAGGTGTCGGGTAGTGATGTAACTATCTTTGATGTTGTAAACCATCTTAATCAGGGCAGGGCAGCATTAACGGGATTTGAGGAGCGTAAAAAGCTCGCCGAATTGAATATTACGGCCGGAAATACCGCAAGTAAATCTGCTGCCTATATTGAAGCATTCGCATTTTTTGAAACAGGAAAAAAAATGTTGACCGATGATGAGTGGGGTTTGGAAAAGGATACATGGTTCAATGTATCACTATCACAGGCTACCGCTGCATTGCTTTCGGGCAAATTAACAGATGCAGAAATTGTTTGTAATTCTATAAGCAAGGTTGCAGCTTCAAGTGTTGAAATCAGTAAGTTGACAAGCGTTAAAGTGCAATTGCTTGAATTTATGGGAAAACATACCGAAGCCATTAATGAGATCCGGCAATGTTTAAAACTGTTTGGAGTAAATTTGCCAGAAAACCAGGCCGAGATCCAGGTGGGAATACAGGAAGGTGTTGGAAAATTGCAGGGATTTCTCAGAAGTATTCCTGTAGAAAACATGGCATCTTTGCCCGAAATGAAAGATCCGGAAAAGCTGATGGCTATGCAGTTATTATTTAATGCTGTTCCTCCGGCATTATTAACAAATCCGTCACTTTATATCCTTGCATCATTAACTATGTTTGAATTGACAATGACGCATGGTACAACAGCTCTTTCCTGTAAATGTTTTGTTGATTGCGGGATTATTCAGTGTACCATGATAGGTGACTATGTAACCGCATATAAACTTGGTGAAGCAGCATTTGCTTTGATAAAAAAATACAATGCGGAAACATTAAAGTCTTCGACATACTTTACGTTTACTTTTATTTCACATTGGCGCAAACATTTCATGGAGGATCTCGATTATTATGGGTTAGCGTACAAGTTCGGTTTCGAAACAGGGGATATACAACATGCAGCTTATGCAATAGCTCACAAAGTTTTTTTACAGGTATATACAGGGAAAAATTTAGTGGAATGCTTCTCTGATGTGAAAAATGCCATTAACTTTTTAAATGAACATCAGACAGCAGTTCCCCTGTTGCTTTCAAGAATTGTTGATTTGCAGATAAAGAAATATATTGTCCCACCTGAAGATGTGGAAGAAATCCGCTTACAGGAACAAGAGACGCAAATAATGAATGCACTTGAGCAAATGCATAATCTTGCATTTATAGCTCGAATGTCTCATTACAATTCAATGTTTTTTATTATTCATGGTGATATTGATAAAGCAAATCAATACTGTCAGATGGCAGAAAAAGTTTCATTTGCAGCACTTTCTGACTTTCCCATTCCCAACCAGTATTTGTTTGAAATTATAATTATTGTAAAAAAATGGGATACAACACCTGTAAATGAACATGAGCAATTGAACGTAAAACTGTCTGAGAAAATCAGCAAGCTGAAGGTGTGGATGGAGAATTCACCATCCAATTTTGCGCACTTATATCATATCGCATCTGCATTAATGGCAATTGTGTATAAAAACCAGCTTGAAACTATACTTGAACATTTTAACAATGCACTGAGTTCATTTTCAAGTGATGATTTTATTCACATGAAAGCACTTTGTAATGAGCTGATGGGAACATTCTGGCTTGAAAGGGGAGAGCAAACAATTGGCAAAGCTTATATCAAAGAGGCTTTTTATTTGTATCAGAAATGGGGTGCTGTGAGAAAGATCTGTCTCATGGAAGCAATGTATCCTCACTACATTTCCGGTAATGATTCGGGGTTGACCAAAACAAGAACCCGTACTTCCCATAGTAGTATAAACGATCTTGATGTAAACTCAATCATAAAATCAACGCAGGCGATCTCCGGTGAAATAAAAATTGAAAAACTTCTCGACAAGTTATTATCTGCCATTATTGAGAATGCCGGTGCAGAGCATGGGTGTTTATTATTGAAAAATGAGCGTGATAATGAATTGTATATAGAAGCCATAAAACTTGCCGGAGCGCAAAAAAATGAAGTACTGACATCCGTTCACCTTGCACAAAGCGATAATCTCTGCCATGAAATTGTACTGTATGTGGCAAATACAAAGGAATTTCTGGTAATTGATGATGCTTTAACAGATGGTAAATATCGAAATATCCCCTACATAATAAATAATAAAATAAAATCAGTCATCTGTATGCCGGTAATTCTGCAGAATAAGTTTAAAGGTATTGTATATCTGGAAAATAATCTATCCACAGGTGTTTTTACAAGGCAAAGAATAGAGATATTAAAAATTATTGCTTCACAGGCTTCTATTTCAATAGAAAATGCAAGACTTTATGAAAACCTTGAAGAAAAAGTCAGGGAGAGAACTTCACAACTTAAGGATGCAAATGACAAACTTCAGGAGTTGTCACTTCACGATCCTTTAACTAACTTGTTTAACAGACGGTATACCTATGATCATATTACACAATACACTGATAACTATCTGAAAGAAAAAACCTGGGTTTTGAAAAAAATAAATAAAAGGGATAGATCTATTGAAAATACTATCATGGGTGTTTTTCTGATTGATATTGATTTTTTTAAGAATGTTAATGATTCATATGGTCACCAGGCTGGAGATACGGTTCTGGTGAAAATAGCGGATGTACTAAAAAGTCAAATACGTACTGATGATTTTATTGTACGCTGGGGTGGGGAAGAGTTTCTAATTATCCTGAATAATACAAAACCAGAATATCTCAAAACATTTGCAAGAAAAGTGATTTTTTCAATACAGGAGACCGAAGTTGTTTTATATGAAGGAACTAAATTACATTTAACTTGTTCCCTGGGTTTCACGATGTTGCCAATTGATGGTGACAGACCTGATCTCATCAATTTAGAGCAAACGATCAATATCAGTGACTTTGCATTATATCGAGCAAAAGAATCAGGAAGGAACAGAGCAGCATTTTTTAATTTAAAAAAACATTCGATAGATGATATGTTACTCAAGCAACATCTAACACAACTTTCAAAATGCTCTGAAACTGGTAATGAATGTTTCTCAATTGATTTCGTATAATTCTATGAAAAACAGGTAAAATGTAAGGTACAAATAAGCAAGAAACCACGAAGTAACGGGGTTTCTGGTTGCCATATTTTCATGAATGCCATTTGACAATACTGATTTTCAGAGTCGCAGTACCATGTCGTCCGTTTCCATTACCATGTGCAAGAAAAAACGATGTGACATTTATAGTATCAAACGTTTTTCCATAATCGAATGAGCGGAAAATTGCTGTTTTTCCATTACTGAAATAATTTGTTCCTGCAAGGATATAAAGACGTTTGGAATCCTGCGGATCCAGAGCAAGTGCTTCTGTGCCAAGTACGAGATCCGGCTGCGAAACAAAATCCATGAGAGGTATCCATCGTCCGCCTGTCGAATCCCAGCGATATGCTCCACCGACCATCCGTTCGGGTGTAGATCAGTTAAGGCTGGGTTTTACTTGGTAGTATTCCAGAGACAAAACCACCGCCTTCAAAACTCACATTTCCCCAAGTGTATGCTTGAGGTGAGGCGCCATTGCTCATATCATAAGAAAGTAAGTTCAAAATTAGCACACAAAAAATTGGATAGACCATTTTCATAGAAATCTTGAGTGTTTGAATATTCAACCTGAACTCGGCGATAGGTGACGATGAAGAACCGCAAGATATTGCAGCAGAAAGACTTGAAGACTTTGAAGGTTTTATCGACTGGTGATAAGACCGAAAAGTCTGAAAGCC
>JBNKZD010000059.1:0-7486 GCA_050301235.1 Chitinispirillaceae bacterium
GAGCACTCCAAAAGAGAATGCTACCCTGGAATATCTGTGTGCTCAACTTACTGAGACACAAACGAAATATCCGGACTCCGAAATGACATTAATCTACAAAATGGTATCCTTTTCAGTTCCATAGAGGTCAGGGGCTCTGAAATTACAAGTGCATTTTAAGGATCACTTAAAACTTGAATCATATCTTTAAATACCTGATAAAACTAAAATAAATCTATAAACTACTAATATTTTAAGTCCATTGCACATGAGCTTTGCCAGAATTATTTCGAATTTTAGCCTTAAAGGAGGTTCTAAATGATTTTAATTAGGTACTTGAATCGTGTTCTTCTGTTTGCGTTTTTAACAGGTTTCTGCTCACCAGCCGATGTTGTCGCCAAATCATCGGATAATAAATCCAAATACAAGAGTCACAAATACTGCGATGATGGCGGTAGCTACAAAGGAAAGAAGGGGAAGAAGTGCAAATACTGCAGCAAGGATTCCAAATATCACGAGAAGTACTGTAAACATAAGCATAAGTGCAATAAATACTGTGACTGCAATAATGAAGCTCCAATATCCTGTGAGCTGTATCCGATTGCCGTTTCACTAAAAAGCTTGGATGGTATTCAGGAAGGCGACAGTATCACGCTACTGAGTGGCTCGGAGCCTGGAGAATTCGGCTGGCTCAGTTGGGATGGATACAAAAAAGACGAAAAAGAACTCGCGGAGAGCCTCAAACAGCCCGGAGACAGTCATACGTACTGCAACCCGGACGACTACGAAGACTCTGTCGTATCGGTTGGCGACTGGGTTTTAAGCGCTTACAAAATCAAAAAAGACAAATATCTGAGCGACCCACTGGATCAACTGATCGGAGAGCCAATCGTGCTTCCGATATGGGACAAAACACGTGGCTACAAATCCAAACTTGCATATCGCGTGAGCGGATTCGCGACTTTTACTATAACGGACTACGATTTCTTGGACAAAAAGGATAAGAAAGATAAAAAGGATTCAAAAAGTAAATCAAAGGACTCGAAAAAATCCAAGAAATCGAAATACTCCAAAGGCTATCAGCAATCTCTGACTCTTAAGTTCCTGTCCTACACTCAATGCGACGGAAGTGGTGGCGGTAATCAGGCTCCGGTTGCCGATGATCAAACCGTTGATGTAGATGAAAACACACCACTGGAATTGATTCTAACCGGCTCGGACCCCGACGGTGATTCACTTGTATATAATCTCACAAGCGCTCCGGCAAACGGAACTCTGACTGGAACAGCGCCAAATCTTATCTATACACCAAACCTCAACTATATTGGCTCAGATAGCTTTACCTTTAATGTGTTCGACGGTGACTTGGAATCTGAGATCGCGACGGTTAGCCTTGAAGTAAATGTCGTAAACGAGGCTCCAATTGCTGAAAACATGGAAGTCAGTACAGGCGAAAGTACTCCAATAGAATTAACTCTGATTGCAACTGATCCCGACGGCGATGAACTCGTTTATATTATAGAAAGCCTGCCAGCCGGAGGTACGCTGGAAGTAGACGGCGCAAAAGTTACTGATGTGCCCTTTATGCTGCCAGAAAACAAGGTAACTTTTGTTCCTGCAGTCGACTCCCAGTAGCGCAATTAAATAGTTTCTTGCTTAGAAACTAGAGTGGAAAGTTCGAAGAGGTAGTAGTGGATTTTTATCTCTTTTTCCTTGTAGTAAGGTGTATCGTAACTTCTGGGAGTATATTTAATTTTCAAAAAACCATCTGTTATTTTTTTTTGATTTTTTCCAGGCAAACCTAGGCAATCTACTAGCGAGGTCGAGAACAAGTAAACCGGTTTGTGACTTGCTGACAGGTAAGATTGCATGGCATACACATAGTCCTTTGAGTATTTATCAGATTCCACATTGAATACCTCTTTCCCAAAGGTGAAACGTAAAAGGGCTGAGAAATTTGATAAAAAAGATTGTTTGGGAATCAGCACGATTCCATCGTCTGGCAATTCCTGTGCCAAAACGCTTAGTTCATCGAAAAGGCCTTCCATTTCGGATACTTGGTGAATTCGAACACCTTTCGTAAAAAACATTGCTACGGCGAAAATAAGCAAGGGAGCCAACAAAAAGGACGCTGCTTTTATTTTTTTAATCTCGAACAAAGAGATAAGTCCTGACACGATGCCAAGTAACAAAAGCGGGTTTGTGTAAGTCGCGAAACGTCGCATACAGTAGGGCTGGGTAGGATTACAGCGGATGTCATAAGCAAAAAACAACAGACTGAATAAACCGCAGCTATAAAATGCGATCTGCCAGCTTTTCTTTATTCGTAAGATCATTAGGCTACTACCAATCAGGCTAATCCAAAGTACAATTGAACTGAAAAACCAGGATAGCCTCAAAAACGTTTCTTCGCGGTAACTTCGAGTTTCCTTACCATTTCCGGCGAATATAAATGTATCAGGAGAATTTGGGTTAGGTCGGATGAAATAAAGATAGGCGAAAATTGCTATTAATATCCAGGGAATGAGCTTTAGCGTTAAATTTAGATAGCTGGTGAGCAAATGTTTTGTCTGAAGTGCGTTTAAATACTCACTGATTTGTTTTCGATTGATTGCAGTTAAAGCAATTAGCATTGCAAATGAGAAGATAAGTGCAGCTATTACAGGGTATTGAGCAATTGGAGATGTTTCCCATAGAGCGTAAATTGTATCTTTGATATAATTCTTGGTAAACGAAGTATTACTGTAAGCCGCCCAACCGGCGCAAAGCAGAAAAGATATTAAGGCACTCAGCGTGAATCGGGCTCGTTTTCTAAGTTCAAAGAGCAAAATTGCAAATGAAAGCGCACCCAAAAGAGCATCTATCTTGATCAGCAAACCCAAGCCGGGACCTGCACCGGTCAATATGCCTGCGATTATCGGCATTTTGTCGCGGTAGCTCCATGCCAGGATTGAAGAAAGCCAAGCCAGAATCAGTAACGGCTCAGCATACAAGTGATTTGCTGACCATACGGAAAGCGGAAAAAATAGCATCAGCAGAGCTGCAAAAGCAGCCTGGGTCTGTCTCAGATATCGGAGAGCTAATAGTCCAAAAAGAGCCGACGCAGTGAAGTGAATAATCGTATTCAGGCAGAAAGCCAAAGAAGGCCCACCGACTTTCAGTGCGCTGGCCAATAGTGTCGGATAACCATTTGGAAAAGGAATGGTTACAGGGCCGCTGCGTTCCCCCTGATCCAGAAAGAAATAGCCTACGATGAAATTCCAGTATTTAGGGCTGGGGCCATTGCGTCGTTGTGCTTCTGCGGAGTTTTGTCCTAGCCAATATTCTTTAAGTAATTCTGGGGCTTGAGGTGGCCAGTCAGCTTGCATTATATACGTACCTTGAGCGGAAATGTGAGATGCGGTTACAAAATACATGCCTGAATCAAATGACCCGAATATATTTTCCGAAGGGTTTAAGCACCCTTTGATGTAGGCTTCTATCGATACTACTGTAAATATCGACAGAAGCAATATGTGCAAAAAAGAGCACTTCGAATTTCTAATTGAATTGTAAACCTTATGAAACAGACAGAACCACGATCCAAACAAAAGTAAGATTAGAGATAAGAAGACGGGATAAGCTATCCAGCTTCCAAAGCATCCAAGATAAACGGAGAGGTTTGTGCATAGGAATAAACTCCAAAAAAAGGTCAGACAGATGAGTAAAATTTTCGGAACCATCGGAAGCTACTGTGACTATATTTTGCGGGAAGCAACAGATCGAAAAAAATAAAATTAATTATTGTCAAACAGTTGCATATGAGTGTTAGTAAAAGTGCTTGTATATAATCATGGATCTTATTACTCAACCAATCAGATTAATAAAACATCAATTGGTACTTATATTTTACTTATTACTAATATTGTTCGCGTATGATGTTTATGGGCAGACATCAAATGAAAAAGATGCAGGTAATAGACCTTTAAGCCAAGATACTGTAGATAGTTGTGAACTATATCCGATTGGTCTTTCGGAATCATCTTTGTCCGGCATTGGGTCGGGCGATTCGGTCACTTTTTTTTCTGATTTGAATGCGACTGATAGCTTTGCCTGGATTGTATGGAAGAGCGATTCCATGTCTGCGGAAGAAGCTGTTCTAGGCGCTGTTAAGTCTCCTCAAAATGCTATCATTTCAGACAATAAATTATATCTGATTAATGCCCCGGGTGCTTCTCGAAATCATTTTACTGGTTTAACTGATTTCAAGCGACCGGAAGAACTCGAAGTGCTTCTCGATTCATTGTTGGGTATTGAAATTGCTGTGCCGGTCTGGGATGAAACAGACGAAAGTGCCAGCGGTACAAAATTTCATCTGGTGGATGTGGCAATCATTCGTCTTGTCAACTTTGATGTGAATCATTCCGGTCAGATTACAGCGGAGTTTATATCAATGGCTGACTGTACATCAACTTATCAGCCGCCCGAAGTAGAAAAGATTAAGGTCGAAACATTTAAAAATACACCCGTAAAAATTAAACTAAAGGCCCAATTGTTTAATGATGGAAATCCTGTTTTTCATGTCATGGGTGATCAGCAGAATGGAGTCCTTTCTTTCGTTCCTGAAACAGCGACGGTTACTTATCTGCCGATAAATGGATTTACGGGACAGGATGTATTTCATTATTACGTCAACGACGGGTTTATGTCTTCTGAAACAGCGGAGGTGATTGTTACAGTTTTGGATGCTATTGGAGGTCCGATTGATGAAAAAGAAAATACAGAAAACAAACGTTCCGCTTCATTGGCGCTCGCTGGCAATAGTGCGCAGCAGGATCAATTTACATTTCGTGTATGGGATGGAGATTTGTTTTCAAATGTGGCTACTGTCACAATCAATGTAACTTCGTCCAATCAGCCACCACAGGCTCAGAACATCGACTTGCAGGTTGCTGAAAATAGGTCGCTTGCTTTTCCACTGATTGCATCGGATCCTGACGGAGATGCGCTACAGTATCAATTGTTGACCTTACCTCAATCTGGTCAGATCGACGGCGATTTACCAAGTGTTGAGTACACACCACCGGCTTTTTTCAATGGTACGGTCCAGTTTGATTATGAAGTGGAAGATTCAAAAGGGTTAAAGGACACTGCAACGGTTACCATTGAAATCCTACCGGTGAACGATGCGCCGGTTGCTTTGTTCAGCTATACGTCAAGCCAGGAAGTGCCTCCCTTTGATGTAGCTTTTGATGGCTCTGATTCTTACGATGATCTGGCGATTGTCGAATACCGCTGGGATTTTAATGGCGATGGCATTACCGACTCTTTTGTTGTTGAGCCGCAGGTACAGTTCGATTCAGCCGAAGCGCGAACCGTTTCTCTGACAGTTTTGGATGCAGAAGGTCTCGGTGATACCCAGGAGCAGGTATTGGTCTTTAACCAGCCACCTGAAGTTAATATTGTAAGTCCGAATTCTTTGGATAGATTTAAAGTCGGCGAGACGATCGATATTTTAATTGAGGCGTCAGACAGTGACGGTCAGGTAGAAACAATCATTTTACTGGATGAGGCTGGCGATGAAATTGCCCGAACCAATCCGTCGATTCCATTGTTTTCATTGAATGATCTAGCGGTAGGGTCTTATGCTTTTTCTGCAATAGCGATCGATAATGACGGAGCGACGGGAGAGAGTGATCCCCTCACTTTAAGCGTATACAGAACAACGGGCAATTTTATCGTTCGGCCACTACTACTGGAAGCCATGCTGACTGAAATTTCTTCTGAGGGAAATGCCGAACAAAATTATACAATTCGTTACTCAGCAACTGATCCTGAGTTAACGCCGCAGTTTGAAGATATCCGGGACATTGGTACTTATTTAGAAATTATAAGTACTTCGGATGATGCTTCCCAAAAAGTCGATCTGTCTTTCGAGTTTCCTTTCTACGGTCAGAGATTTACAAATTTATATGTTGGTAGCAACGGCCTTATTGTATTTGGCTCTTCAGATATTGCAGAAGCTGATGCTAGTAAACCTCCTTACCTACCATCTGATTTTCCATCTTTACCTAGCCAAGACGCCCCACGGAATTTAATTGCACCCTGGTGGGGTGATCTGCTTCCAACAAATCTTGGCGCTGGAGAATATGGTGGAGGAATCTTTGAATCAGAGACTGAAATACACTATAAAGACTTTGGGGATCGCGTGATCATTCAATATAAAAACACAGGAGATTATACGACCTGTAGTGGGCCATTTAATTTCCAAGTAATTCTTTATGCCAGTGGTGTAATTGATTTTGTCTATAGTGAAATGTATTTTGAATATGTACCTACAGAAGAACGATATTGTAATCCTATTGATATCGCCGAGCATGATTATATTGTTGGACTACAGAATTCTACTCGTGATATTGGTATACAAGTCGATCCAGACTGGCGCCTCGCAGATTCTCCCATGCTTCGCTTCGAGCCTGCTGAGGTTCAAGGTGTGATAACCTCTAAAGGCGTTTTTGCGGAGAATGAGTATGATCAACCCGTTACTTATACTATCACTACAGAGGGTAACACTGTAGATTCACTTCCTGGCAATCTGGTCTGGTTTGACGTTGAATCTTCTGGAAACACCCTAGATCCAGACGGTAAGGATTCGATACAGGTAGACTTCATCTCAGATCCCGGGTTTCCCGTAGGTCGCTATGAAGGTATTATCCGTGTTGATCATACCCAACCCGGTTTGGATCCCTACGTTGTAAATGTGGCTCTGGACATTGTCGCGGATGCTCCTGAAGTTTTCTGGGTAAATCCGGTTATACCTAGATACGTTTTGCTGGGACAACCACTTTCATTGGAAGTCAGAGCGGAAGATCCGAATGGTTTCATTCAGTCCCTTTCAATCTTTGTCGATGATGACTTACTGGTTGATTTTGTAGCTGCGCCTTACACGTCAAACTGGACACCTCCGAGCATTGGGCGTTACGTGTTAAAAGCAGTTGCCACCGATAACGATGATAATGTCGTGGAGTCGACATTTGATCTGGTGGTTACTGAAGATACTGATGATGACTATCTCCCCGACCAGTGGGAACTCGACTTCCTGGGTACGATGGATTTCGGAGGTCTGGATTCGCCCGATGGAGATGACCTGACGAATTTGAAAGAGCTATTTCTCGGAACGAATCCAAACGTCACGGATACTGGCAATTTTGACAATCTAAGCCCATCAATCGATCTTTCGATCACTCCTGATACAGGAGAAACGCCTTTGACAGTTAATTTTGATGCGAGTGATTCAATGGATAGGGATGGTAAAATTGTTTCTTATGAATGGGACTTTGATGGCGATGGCACTGCGGACCAAATTACAACAACTGCAACCATTGAGTATACTTACACAGAGCCCGACCTTTACACGATGCATCTTCGAGTTGTGGACGATGAAGGTGCGAGTAGTACGACTACAAAGCTTGTTCATGCCAAAGTTCCCGGCACATCCGTTCCTCCATCGGCATTGATTGATTTTGAA
>JBNKZD010000060.1:0-15198 GCA_050301235.1 Chitinispirillaceae bacterium
TTTAAAACTTTCGACTGCGCCATTAAGTATATTGTCCAATGACATCCAAGGTCTCCTTTGGTTGATATTGTTTAAGTCGTTGAAAATTAAACATATATTATGCCACTGGAGACTGCAAATGTCAAGCAATTATCGTGCCTAGATTTGAGGTTACACCCTTACAATTCAACTTATATTTCGCAGGATACAGCATCCATTCGCACTTATTTTGTTTCTGATGCTTTTACAAACCTGTAACCAGGATTTTTAGCAATGCAAAAATGTTTCATATGTAATGGAAAAATTGCGGAATATCTTCCTGCTCATGGATTTGATGGGTATAAAGTTGATTGTGCAAAATGTGGGAGATATGATATTGCTGATACATGCACCACAAACTACGAACAAGAATTAAATGCTATACAACGTGCAAACATTTCCGGATGGATCCGAAATGCATCCAAGTTGCGGGGTGTGGATGCTAAACTGCCGTTATTAACTACAACAGAACTGCCAAAACTTATGCAGATTCAGACTCCAACCGTAGAAGAAAAAGCCCATATATTATTAAAAAATATCAGCAAATCGCATCCAATAGCAGGCCAGAATATAAATGTTTTGATGATCATTATAGAGTTCGCAGATTATCAGTTTGAAACAAAACCACCCGAAATTTTAAAAACGGCTAAATATTTTGAAGGATTATGTTCAGCTGTTAACAATAATGAATTAAAATACATTATTAAAGAGTATCTGATTGCTGAAAGGCAATTATTAAAATATATCAATAATGAAGTACTCATTACTCCTAAAGGATGGCATTACTTATCTGAAAATCCTCTCTCACCGAGCGAAACAGCATTTGTGGCAATGTCATTTGCAGATAAATTTGACACATTTTATCAGGAAGTAATATGTAAAGCAGTTGTAAGGGCTGGCTGGAAACCATTACGTTTAAAAGAAGAACGGCATAATAATTACATAACCAGTGAGATAATATCCGGCATTAAAAGATCAAAATTCATGATTGCGGATTTTACTGAAAATTGTGCAGGTGCCTACTATGAAGCCGGTTTGGCTAAAGGACTTGGGATGCCGGTGATCCATATGGTTAATGAGAGCTATCTTGATGGCAGTGATCCGGATAAAAAATTACATTTTGATACCCAGCAGATATATCATTTTCCATGGAAATCCGGAGATGAGAAGACGGATGCTGAAAAGCTGTTTTATCATATTGTTGATACTGTAGGTATTGGACCCGTCTATAAAAATCTTTAAAAATTGATTATACAATCAATTGAAAGAAATGACAGGTCAATTTAATATGTGCTAAATTTCTTATCTGATAAGCAGTTGTCATTTTCATCTATTTTGTTTCAAACCTTAACGTTCTTAATTACCATTTGTTTTCACTTTCTCTATTTTTATTTTTTCCTTTATTTTCATTTGTTCTTCAATAGTATTTTTTTTCCAGCTAATTCTTTACAATATTGTTCATTGGTTTTTGCCACAAAGCTCTTAATTGTATCTGCAAA
Organism: Chitinispirillaceae bacterium; assembly: GCA_050301235.1. Lineage (GTDB taxonomy): Bacteria > Fibrobacterota > Chitinivibrionia > Chitinivibrionales > Chitinispirillaceae > JAFGIN01. Next base: position 1,518 of record JBNKZD010000060.1, read on the forward strand.
CTCTTTGATGGTTTTTCTTTACATTAATTTTAAATCTAATTTCATATGCTTATACTTTGTACTAATTCTTTCCCATTTCTTCGGTTTTGAAATTTCTTCAAACGGCTCTTGCCAATTAGCATTGACTTTTTGATTTAGTTTAAAATCATGTGGTCATTAGGAATACCGTCTCTGGATAATGACAGAGCAGAGTTTAATTGTACGACATGAGCAGCCTCAAGAAGACAACCGTCACGCGGTATTCTTTGTACACCCGGATCAGATGGTAACCCTTAACTATGAACGTAATGAAACTGATCCCCGGATTACCCATGCTCTTACCATTGAGGTGGATCAGTTTGGAACGGTAAAACAATCTGCATCGGTGGCATACCCCAGGCAGACAACACCACACGATTCTGAACAGGAGAAACTGTGGGTAAGCTACAATGTAATTGATGTAATCAACCGTGATAATGCGAATTTCTGGCGAAGAATTGGTTCTGCAAATCGGGCAACATTATGGGAATTGACAGGCCTGACAGATCCGGCAGAAGTCATTTACACACTGAATGAGATTAGCAATGAAATTACAAAATGTACCGAAATACCGTATGAGCAAACACCGGATTCCGGTATTCAGCAGAAAAAGCGTGTCAAGGAGATACGAAACCAGTACCTAAAAATGGTCTATCCGTTCCTCTTCCGTTCGGCGATATTGAATCGCTTGCACTTCCATACAAATCATACCCACTGGCACTTACCGATACGCTGATAACAAGTCTGTATGGAAGTAGAGTTACAGCATCGATGGTGACCGGTAAAGCGCGATATGTGCCGATGTATAGTGCGTATTGGCTCCAGTCCAACAGTGTAGAATATGATGCGACATCATTTTATCAGCCTGTGAAGATTATCGATCCATTTGGCGGCGAGTTTACCAGTACCTGGGACCGGTATTCGTTACTTGTCGAGGGTATCGAGGATGCAATTGGAAATCAAACTGATGTAAAGTCTGATTATCGGCTTATGACACCATCCCTGGTCACCGACCCTAACGGTAACAGAACCGAAGCAGCATTTGATCCTCTCGGGCGGGTGGTTGCAATTGCCGTTATGGGAAAATCCGGAGATAGTGATGGTGACACTATCGATGATCCCACAACGCGTTTTGAATACTATAATAATGAGTGTGTTGACTTTCAAAAACCTGCATACGTTCGCACACTGGCACGTGAGCAGCATGGAGCATCGAATCCCCGCTGGCAGGAGTCGTATCTGTATACATGGTCTTGGTCGTGAAGCGATGAGTAAAGTGCAGGCAGAGCCTGGTGATGCACCGGAGAGGGATGAGGATGGAAACCTAGTACTCTCCCATACCGACAATCGCTGGGTAGGAACCGGCAATGTCATTGCATTAATGTTGACAGATACTTCTGAAGGTGACTTCGAGACCTCAGCCACCGTTGGTTGAGGCTCTCGAAACCAACGATTATTGCGAAGAATGCTTAATGCAATGGCATTGGGGGGAAACGGAAGGACCGTGTACGACAACAAGGGTAATCCGGTAAAGAAATATGAGCCGTTTTTCAACAGGACACCGAGACAAGGTATTACCATCTTACTTCACTTGGCTCCATACCATTTTTGAGAGAAATGTCTCCTGCCGGGATGGAAAATCAGGAGTTGCTTCTTCTCGTCATACTTTAAAACAAAAAAAGTTTATTTTGGCGAATGATACTCACTTAAAAACGACTATTATCTGACACTTGGTTGCAGCATAGTAATAGAGCGAAATTTCGGTAATATACTTTTCTCATATCTGCTGCGATCATATCAGTCATACTTCTTCTTTACCTGGCCATGACTATCACAATTGTCGATTAGGACCGTGCAAATATGTTTAAATCCGATGTGATTATAAAAAATCAGACACATGCAAAAATTGCATGTGTCTGTTCCCAGACATACAAGATGTTCAGCTATTCAAACCACCAGCTGACCCCATAATTGACCTCGATTTCGGTACTACCTGCTGTTTTACTAGCTTTATAGCGTAAAGTCGATCTGTTTTGTACTGTCGGCAGTACAGGATACCCCACTTTGTTTTCCCAGGTGGTATTGCCCTCAGTAAAACCTAAACCAACACCCATTTCATTAAGTTGGTTTCCGGTGAGAAGGTCATGAATACAAAATTTAAAAATCGTATCATTCCAGAGAACATCATTCGGCCCGGCATCTTGCTCTTCTAAGTCAAGAGTTGTTATTATAGTGTCGCTCTCCTGAAATTGCAGTGTGGATATCAGAGGGTTAGGCACGCCGGACATTGAACTATCGTTCCAATTGAGTATCTCTGTGTGGCCTTGTGCTATACCTTTCCAACCTTTAGTGTAAACCCAATATGCACTTGCTGCTGACCCATCTCCATGTTTTATATAGGCATACGTAGCTGCAGAAGGTTCACATGTACCGCTCCCATCACCTTCTTCAATACACTTCCATGAAAAAAAACTGTTAAGGATTTTGATCCGCATCGTACTTTTTGTACTTTTTGTTGTATTGTTATAGTAATAGTACTTACCACTACCGATGCGGCCGAAAGGAATAATACGGTAATTGTACTGTTTTCCTGACTCAAGAGCTGAATCATATTTTTGAAAAGGTTGCGCTGAAGCAGTAACAGTATCAACCACTACCCACTTTCCAACTACCTGACCCGGATAATAATTGAATTTTTCTGAGGATAAACTCAGTGCAGTGTTGGTATCAGTTCTGAATATGGCAAAACCAGTAGTCCTTTCATCAGCCTCGATCTGTTTTTTAGGATCATACTGAACTTTCAGAGATCGCCACACCTGCATACTGTCATTTATAACAATAACATCTGTTGCAGCACCTTGTAGTGGAGCGTCAAAATTAATTGTATACTTTTTCGTTTTTGAATTGTCTTCTGAAGACACCTCTATAACAATTTTATTATCTATAAAACTCATTATGGTACTTGAAAAATCACACTCGTAAACTGGACCTTTGACCGAATCAGGGCTAACTTTCTGGATTGAAACATTATTGCCGTTTCCGCTGGTTACAGAAAGCTGTCCATGAGGCTGATCCAATTCAAAAAGTATTGTCGGTCGAGCACCAATAGAGGTATTGACAAGTGAAGTATCTCTGTCGGTTTGGGAATCGATTTTGAATTTTACTAAAAATGTATCAGTATTTGTTATAAAAGATACCGTTTTCAGGTTAACATCGGTAAACTTCTCCCGTGAACGAGGATTAGGATCGACATCATCTGTAAGGCTGTCAAGGTCGGTGTCCTTATTAGCTGGATCGGTCGACATAACAATTGTATCGCCATCAACAATGACTTTTTTCCAGCCATAAACTTCCGCAAAATCAGAAATCCCGTCACCATCAAAATCTGAAGTGTTTTTACTGATAGTCCCCATCTCTTTTTCGATAATATCCGAAACAGAATCTCTGTCGGTATCTCGACTGTAGGCCAGAAGAATTGATTCCCCTGCCAGAACAGTCAGACTATCGGGGTTACACTCCGGACCTTTAAGAATATCATATTTTTCAGCATCAACTTTTTTTCGCAGAATACTCCATGAACCTAAAGTTACGCTGTCCTTTGAAACACCATTTACAGAAATGGTGTTTCCGGTCAAGTCACGAATGTAATTTAAACCCATTTTGTGAAGGCATTCACCTAATTTTACAGGACCATACTGGTTGGCGGTGGAATCGTATTCGGGATTATATTTAGTTTTTACAGCAACTTTTGCAATAATGGGACTAAGAGCAGTGAACCCACCCTCGCCATTAGTAACAGTTTCTCCATTAAAATCAACGGCAATATTCGCACAGGAGGCTTTTACTGTATTTAAGGAAGCAGTGTAATCAAAATCATCTTTGCTTTTCAGTTCAGCTGATTCCAGTGAAACATTGAACCACTCGGCATAACGTCCAATAAGATCGACTTCATCAATACTTTCATAATTTTTTGTGAGTTCAATGGGGGTCTTATTACCCGGTTCAAGGATCAATTCATTCACCGTACCATCCGGTTTTAAATTTCCGACAAAAATTCTTTTTCTGCCGATGTCTGCATTAAGCGCAAAAACTGGATTTTTAATTTTATATGCAAGATGCCCGTTATTTTTCAAGATAATTTTTGCAGTAATTTTTGCACCTTTTATACTCCAGTTCTCACTTGTAGATTGTGTTTTGGTTTGATTACTGGCTTCTTCGTAAGACGCGGTGTTTGAAAGTTCATTTGTCTGATTATTTGTAAAGGAATATCCGGCAGTTGCCGAAAATTCCCAAGTTTCCGTAGCAACAGCCGCTCCGCCGCTTGTGCCGGCAGTAGTACTCACTCCGACCATTAATTCTGCGGAAACCCCGATGGAGATTGATCGGCTGGATGTCTCTGTTTGACTTGTGGAATATGAGGTACTTTTGCCTATTTCGATAGAGGTTCCTGTTTCACCACCTTTTGTAGTTAGATAAAATATTCTTGGTGTTTCGATCAAAGAAATCTGAATGTTGGGTTGATCGGCAATACAGGGATTGTATTTGAGAGGTTGCTCGCCATTTCCAAACAATCCAATTTCAACGTTATCATCGTATCCATCACCATCAGAGTCTTTCTTATATGGATCAGTCAGTGTCTTCAACAGCTCATCATTATTGCTTATGCCATCTCCATCAATGTCACTGCTGTCAATTACCGAGGGCAAAAAGACAATATCGACGATGTCGCTCATTGTAATCTGAGTTACACCTGAAGAATCCCCAACAGGATTGATCGACATATTTCCAATAATTCCTCCAGCTGTATCAAAAGTGACTTTATTGATATACCCGAGATAATAGGTCTTTAAAGCTGAACCGTTACGAAAATGAGTAAGATAAAGACCATCTTTTGAAAATGTTACACCATCATTATCTGCAAGTATTACTCTTGTTAAAATGCCGTACGAATTAATGGTCATACGGGCTGCAAATATCGAAAAAACGTTTATAAGGATTAATAATAGTATCTTTTTCATAGTGTATACCTCAATTCCACATCATAACATGTCTGGTGATTGTTTTCCCTTCGGTGGAAAAACGTACTATACAGAATTTATTTGCGCTATTCGGTATTTTTTGAGATACTATTCCGCTTGCAGAAAAAACACTCCTGGATTCAAAAATCCGACGACCAACAATGTCGAAAACTGCAATCGAATAAAAGGAGCCCGCTTTTCCGTTTATATGTAACGTTAGTTGTTTATTTCCTGAATGGACCTCAATCGCTTGCTTTAACAGTTTAGCTGAGTTTTTTTCAACCGCAGCTGTTGCTCCAAATGACAAATTCTTAATTTCGCTTAGTTCACGATTTATTACCGAATTGTCCTTTAGTGTAATTTTCATGCGTGTAGCACTGGCAGACATTACAAGCAGACAACTAACAGATACTGCTTTGGCTAATTGATTCACAGCAACCCCCGATTAATAGAATTATTATATTTTCGAAAATTTTATTTGGATAATTCTGAAAACTGCAACCGATTGCGTGTTATCCACGCCAATCAGTTGCGGTCTATAGGATAATACCTTTTCTTGATGAAAATTAAAACAAGCAGGTTGTCTCAATTCATCAATGAATGTCTCAATTCAGGTATTATGGAATTTAAATGGCAGGACTATTATGTTGTAAGTCATTATCAGGAAGCATTTTGTATTCTATTGGAAGAAGTATCTACCGTTGAGCATTGTTTTAACCATTTTCCAGGTGACATTCCATTCACCGCAATAAAACTCCGATAAAAAGTTGAACGCTGTTTAAAACCAGCTTCACGGCTTAATGTATCAATGCTAAATACTTGAAGATCTGTTTTTTGAGCCAATCTCATAAATTCAGCTATTCGATACTGATTCACCAAACGATTAAAACTGATACCCAAAACATCATTAATCATTTTGGACAGGTGCGTTCGATTTGTTCCAAGTCTTTTACATACCATTGCCAGATCAAGACTTGTATTCAGAAAAATATTTTCATTTTCAAAAAGTGAGATCAAATTTACAAGTATTGTATTCTGCTCTTTTGCAATCTCCGGTGAACCAGAAGAAAGAGCTATCGTGTTAGTTCCTGAAGGAGTAACTGGTGCTATTTGTTCTGAAATTGTAATTGCTTCCATCTGTAATATGCGGGCCAAATCGCCAGGCATCATTATCAGTGAACATCTGAGTTTTCCATTAATTGTGCAATATCCTTCACGTGGCGATTGATTGAATAATTCTTCAAGTTCCGGAAAATTTTCCCATAAGATCTTAACGTTCCGTCCAATACAGGATTTTGACAAAGATAGTGAATTGAGTGCAACCGAATCGGCATCAAGAATGATATTTTTATAACTTATAACAATATAACCACCTCTGGATAGAGCACTTAAAATGTCCGAATGAGGTATATAAGGTATATGAAACATTCCCGCATATTTGATAGCAGGAATTATGACCAGCATTGCAGGTCCGGATACTATTGTCAATAAAAAATAATCAGGGAAAGGATTATCTTTCAGGATGGGTAAAACCCCTGTCAGCCAGGATACTACTATTCCTATAATAAAAAATATCCCCTGCCGTCGGGCGATAGTATTGCGTAAACACATAGTAAAAAAAACAGCAATTGCAGCTACTACACAGATCAAACAAAATAACGCGAATATACTGTAAAAAGGTCCTGTCAGAGAATGACTTCCATGAAGAGTTGTACTATTTTTCCACCATAGCCTATGGTAGCGATTTGTTGCAGCCGCCAGAATTGACAATACAGGTAAAACAGATGCAGCAATAAACCATTTTTTGGGGGTCTTTTTAAGTAGTCCTGATAATCGAAGCGCACCAAAAAGAAGAAGAACCGGAACAAAGTTAAAGCCGAAATAACATGAAAAAATAAATACTTTCCCCAAGGATAAAGGAACAAGCAACTTATCCAGGACTAAACAAAGTATCCACTCAATCGAGCAGATATTTAGCCAGAGAAACTCAATAACACCCGATTCTCTGCGATACCGTAATAAAAACCAGAATATATAAATGTGACAAACAATAGAAAACGATGATAAAACAATGTATGTCATATATGATTTATGATGAAAACCAGATCCCTGGCTCATTTACAAAACATTATTGAGTCAACTTAAAAAAGTTATTTTGATAATCATGTTTCGACAAGCTCAATATAAGCGGCGTTTTTAGCGAAATTCAGGCAATCTCCTGTTCATCCCATTTCGCGGGAAGCCTGTAGAAGTGTGTTTATACCTTTTTAGAGTGGACTCATTATTAATTCTTTTTGGTCCTAAATATATACTATTGTACTAATATTTCCTAATTGCGAGTAAGGGGCTGCGCAGAGATAATTGGTTGGATCATGCACAGATATTGTTGTAAAGAACGCGGCGCATTCCGCAGAAATTAGCAAAATAGAGCAATTTTCAAGGAATGGAACAACATTCATTATGGTAAGATCAAGTATGAGGCTGCCGGGTAATTTTTATGCTGTACCTAAATTTGTAATGCCCGAGGATTAATCTCCTACGGTTTGCTATGTTTTTAAAAAAAAGCTGAACTGTTTATTTTCATCGACACAATGGGAAATCTTCATCGCATTTGGGACAGTATATCCATAATTACTACTGCCTTCTTTTAGTTCGCTTACTATCAGTAATAGTATTACCGGACTCAGAAGCACTTGCCCTCCACTGCCACCCCGTATCCTTCATTTTATTAGGACAGTATTCTTTAATCAATTCCATCCAGTCAGTGTCAAAAACAGCATTACATACGGTTGCAACCGTCTGTATGTTCTCCATGGTCAACCCCTCTACCCCACTGAGATTGGCATTTTGAAAATAAGCGCCTCCAAGGTGGGCATTTGAAAGATCTGCATTTTTCAGATTGGCATTTTTTAGAAAAGCAAATTCCAGTGAAGTACCTCTAAGATTGGCGTTAGAGAGGTTTGCATTTCTCAAATCTGCAGATTCAAGATTTGCATTAGTAAGATCTGCTCCACTAAGGTCCACCCCATTAAGATCATACCCCCTGAGATCAGCCCCGACCAAATCCTTATTTCCCCTGAATAAACCGTTCTCATTCTTCAGATCCTTGACACTTCTTCTTTTACCACTGCTTTCCAACAGTTGTTGACTATCAACTTCAGTACTTTTGCGCTCCTTCAGTTCAACTTCACTGAACCTTGCCCTCAATTCATACTCACACATACATTCAGTTTTTTTTCCATCGATGTACCCATATACTAACTTGGGAGGTGATTTGCCATCTTGCTTATATTTCTGCATCATCGAATCAAGGCACAGATACATGGTCGTATTCTGGTCCGCTAAACCATTAAAAACGATAATAGTGAATATACATAGTATTGATTTTATAAACTGCATCTCTTACAGGCCCTTACCTGAGAAATCATTGATGTATGCCTGGTGATTAAAAAAAACATTCCTGTTATACATCAATTAGAAGCAGCATTTTGGTACAAAGTTCATTTTCGCTAACCCTTAACTATAAAACTGCTTATTTTTTGTGAGAAACATAAAGTGAGCATTTTAATTACTCCAGAAATGTAGTACAAAAACTGTTGCGTGATGAGTTCAACAACATTCTTGAGACAGGTGCTCCTGAAGATGAACGCACTGCGGTAGTTCAGAAACAAGTTCATACAGATGCGCCATCGGTGAGTTATCTTGATTCTCTGGGAAGGGTGTATTCTGTTGAGAATAACAGCTCTTATGGAAATTAGGAAATCAGTCCGGTTCTCTATAAAACAGTTGTATAAAACCCCGATTTCTTTACAACACGAAACCTTTTACCCTTTGATTTAACTACCATTTCTGATCTGTCACAGTTGTACAGGCAATCATCATCACATACTTTTTTACTGCACCCGGAGATATTTCTGATCAGGCACTGGCGCGTGGTGAAGAGTGGCCTTTTGTAATTAAGCGCCAGCCACAGTTCTATGTGTGGTGGAATCTGGATCTGACCTGTCTCTTGTTTAGAAAATTCGGGGGAGAGAAACAGACCACAGAATCCTTTAACAGAAATCAATGCATCAATAGCATAAGAATTTACAATATTAAAAGACGGCCCGGCAATCCAGTGTACTCCGGACCGGGAAGCGACATGCGCAACACCGGTATTATCGGAAATGATCATTCTGCCATCCAATTTATTCAACAAATCAATAGCATCGGTGAATTGTTGTCCAATAAGTATCGAGCCAAAAAATGGTGTAATATTTTTATTTTGATTTATGCTCTCTGCTAATGTATCAACATTTTTTATACTGTTGGGGATAATCAAAACAGTCGCATCACCTTTTTTTTCTGATAAATCAGCATTATGTATCTCATCAATAAAAAATGCTTTTTTCGGTTTCTTTTCCAATGCGGAACCGTACTCTTTTTGAGGAATGATAAATCGTGATGGGTCGATCGAGATGCCACTGAGTTTTTCAACCGCCTCACGTCGCATCCGGTTGAGCTCCTGTTGTGAAATAAAACTGTTTTCCGATAGATCAGATATATCTATATCTTCCAGAACAAATGGACTTGTACCGAGTCGTGAGAATTGAGCGTAGAGCGATTCCCGATCGAGTGGCCTTCTGGATGCAGCAGAAATGGTCATTTGCGAGAACAGTGTAACACTTTCTTTTGGCGATGTAAATACCGCTTTGAGATTAGAACCGATACTGCCGGACACACTGATTGTCAATGGGACTTTAACCCGAACCATCGAATCTATCGCGGACCTGATAGCATCTGCCTGTTCAGGTATCTCCTGTGTAAAAACCTGATGTCCTTTGCTGATTTTACCTTTTAATTTATGTTCAATGGTGAATTGATATTCAATTGGAGATATTTTTTTTGAAAGTACACCCTTACAGATAAAGGTAAAATCTGTCGTATAGATAAGTACTTCACTGTTTACCGGCAGCTCAACGTTTCTATCTATCGTAAGAAGTTGTTTATCTGCCCAGTAACCTGTTACATTTGCAACGAAATCAAGCGACTGGTCCCTGGAAGTGTTTGTAAACATATTTTCATCAATTTTCCCCTTTACATACCCTGAAGTGAAATCCCTGTTGAAAACAGTATCCATTCTATCATCTATTCGTCGTATCGTTTCCCCGGCCTGCAGGGCATCTACCTGTTCTCTCCATGCAGAGGTAACATTATACACATAAAAAAACTTTTTAATGCGACCTTCAATTTTAAATGAGTCAACACCTGCGTTATAGAGACTGTCGGCTTCAGAAAAAACATAATTGTCTTTCAGGTTGAATATTGGTCTGAGATCTGATTTGTTGTGCCTGCCGCCCTCAACTGAATACTGACGCCTGCAGGGCTGGACACACTCACCTCTGTTTCCCGATTTTCCGCACAATGCACTGCTCATATAACACTGACCCGAAAAAGAGACACAAAAAGCTCCATGAACAAACACTTCTACCTTAATCTCTTTTTCATGAGCAACATCACATAGCGGTTGTATCTCTGCAATTGAAAGTTCCCTTGAGAGGTTTATCTGCGTAACGCCAAATTGAGACAGAAAAGAGATCTGCCCCGCATTATGCGTAGTCATCTGTGTCGATGCATGAACGCTTATTTCCGGCAGATATGTTTTGAGAATATGCAATAAACCAAGGTCCTGTACAATTACCGTACGAATCCCTGTGCGGTAAACACTTTCCAGCAGTTTGAGGAGTTCTGGAATCTCATGATCAAACACCAGAGTGTTCAAGGTGAGATAGAGCTGGCAATTTCGTTGTTCAGCAATGGATACAAGTTCCTCTACTTCCTGAAGCGTCAGATTGCTGGCCCTTTGCCGTGCGTTAAATGATGATAATCCACAATAAACTGCATCTGCTCCGGCATAAATAGCTGCTTTTACACTGCTTACATCACCACCCGGAGCAAGGAGTTCTATTTTTCTTTTTATCTGTTCATTCATATACTTACTTTTCCATTAACTGCTTTTTTTCAGGTTGATTAGAAATATGGTATATTCAAACACGTATCAGTAAGATATTTATTTCTTAAAGTAGCGACGAATCGGGTTTTAATGTTTATACCTACAACAAAAAAAGAGGTTGAACAACGGGGCTGGAAACAGCTTGATGTTATTCTGGTTACCGGAGATTGCTATATCGATTCCCCGTTAGTGGGAGTTTCGGTAATAGGGCACTGTCTCATTGAGGCTGGATTTCGGGTGGGGATCATTGGTCAGCCTGATATTTCTACTGATAAAGATATAAGCAGACTTGGTGAACCAACGCTATTCTGGGGTGTTACCGGTGGGTGTATCGATTCAATGGTGGCCAACAGAACTGCATCAGGAAAACCTCGTCGGGCGGATGACTATACTCCCGGTGGCAGCAACAACAAACGTCCGGATCGGGCAGTAATTGCGTATGCCAATCTGATCAGAGCTCATTTTAAAAACAGTCCACCAATTGTACTTGGCGGGATTGAAGCCAGTCTTCGAAGAATCGCTCATTATGATTTCTGGTCCAATCAGATTCGTAAATCAATCCTGTTTGATAGTAAAGCAGATTATCTTCTCTACTCGATGGCTGAAAATTCGGTGATTGAGCTATCGCAACATTTAAAAAAAGGTGATGACTGCCGGAATATCCGGGGGCTCTGCTATATTTCAAAAACAGCCCCCATTAAAGGGATCGAACTGTCGGATTTTGAAACGGTCCGTTCTGATAAGGATTCGTTTATCAGAATGTTCAACACATTCTACAAAAACAATGATCCCTTTACTGCTCAGACACTCTTTCAAAAGCAGGATACGCGGTTTTTGGTTCAAAATCCACCTCAACCCGGCATTTCACAGGAAAGACTCGATGAAGTTCACTCATACGCATATATGAGAGATGCACACCCATATTATTTAATAAACGGAGCTGTAAAAGCACTTGACACTATCCGCTTTTCGATACTGACTCACCGGGGGTGTTATGGAGAGTGCAGCTTTTGTTCAATTGCAGTACATCAGGGGCGTATTGTCAGTTCCCGAAGCAGGGGATCTATTATAAATGAGGTAAAAGCAATTGTAAAACACCCTCTGTTTAAGGGATATATCATGGATGTTGGTGGACCAACAGCAAACATGTACGGATTTGAATGTGCAAAAAAATTAAAAAACGGAGCGTGCGAAAACAAATCCTGCCTTTTCCCTGAGATCTGTTCAAGTATGCAGATTGACCATTCAAAACAGATAGCTCTTCTGGATGATATTAAACGGGTACCTGGAGTAAAAAAGGTTTTTGTAACATCAGGAATCCGCTACGATATGATCCTCAAAGACAGAAAATCCGGTTCCCGTTATCTTAAGACGCTTATACGGAATCATATTTCCGGACAGTTAAAAATAGCACCGGAACATTCCGATCCATTAGTTTTGAGTTTGATGGGAAAACCATCTGCAGACATATTATTGAAATTCAGAGAACTTTTTACTAATCAGACAAGAGAAGATGGTAAAAAGCAGTTTCTATCATATTATTTCATTGCGGCTCATCCAGGATGTACATTCGAAGATATGAAACAGCTCAAACAGTTTTGCACAAACCAATTGCAGTATACTCCCGAGCAGGTACAGTTATTTACCCCTGCACCGTCAACCCGCTCAACCATGATGTACTGCACTGGCATCGACCCATTAACTAGTGATAAATGTTTTGTTGAAAAGAGCGGTGCAGAACGTCAGAAGCAGATGGAGCTTCTGCTGAAAACACCCGGATTCATCGACAAAAAAAGTAAGATCAACAGGCAAGCAGATGCAAAACACGGGAATGTCAGGCACCGGAGGAGTCGCGATTTTAACCGATAGTTGTAAGCACGATAATAAACTCTTACGTAAAACGGTTTAAATGTCTTTCAACGCCAGGATTCAATCCTGATCTGAAAACTTTGCATTAAGCATCAAACCAACCAGAATTGCGACTGTAAGGACAAATGATCCACCATAACTTAAAAAAGGCAGCGGGATTCCCGTGACCGGCATCATGCCAAGAGTCATTGCGGTATTTACAAACACATGAAACCCGATAATGGAAGCAGAGCCTACAAGCAGCAGGTTAAAAAAGCGATTACGCACCGTCTGAGTCAACGCAAAAGCTCTTGCGATCACGAGTAAAAAAATCAGATAAACAATGATACATCCGACAAGCCCGAACTGCTCTCCAAGGACGGAAAATATAAAATCGGTATGCTGTTCGGGTAAAAAGGAGAGTTTTGTCTGTGTTCCCTGAAGATACCCTTTTCCAAATACGGCACCCGATCCGATGGCAACTTTTGATTGTATCACTTGATATCCGGCGCCAAAGGGATCTGCCTGAGGATTAACAAAACTGATTATTCTCATTTTCTGGTAATCTTTGAGAAATGAGTTCCAAACGACCGTAGTTATCGTAGCTGTAAATAAATTTGCAATAATCACTGCAATCAGGATCAGCCATCTGGGCCGTGTGAAATACAGAAGAGTACAAAGAGAAAGAAAAAAGACACCCCATGGTATCGCTTCAAAGATTCCCCAGTCGCTTTTTGAGTTATATGATAATATCAAGGGGATAAAAGAAAATCCAAGTGAAAACAGTGGCGATATGATATAAATA
>JBNKZD010000061.1:0-21620 GCA_050301235.1 Chitinispirillaceae bacterium
TCGCATTTCATGTAGGTTAAATATAATTGACATCAAGAAGCATTGAATCTAAAGAATGAATAAGCTGACAATGCTTGACTATAGGGCTCATACATTACTTATTGTATATTTCAGTGGTAGATAATTCAGAAAAATTATAGATATGATATACTGGCCGCAATGTGTGTGCCTGAAATGAAAAGCATAAAACAATTTTATACATTACATGATTTCAAATGCTTACACTGTTTGAGCACCTCAATGAACAAAAAGGTGCAACTTTTTTTAAAAAAATGCATAAAGATCTGGAAACTCTTTAAGAACAATTTTTACACTAAACATTTTTTCCGAAACATAATTGTGATTCTTTTTGAATTGTTTCGACAACATCTACAAGCTTTCATTGAGCAGAATAGTTGGCTTCCACTGCCTGAACTGAGCGCTTTTCGAAGTGGTAGTGCATTTTTGCTCATTTATTACGTTGAAGTCTTTTGTGAAGCAACACTTCAAGTTATTTCCTCCATCCAGAACGTAGTGCACGATAACATCTATATCCCTTAATTTCAGATTATTCGATATGGTTTAAAATGAATTTCAAGCAATTTCTGTTATTCATTTCATCATAGATCATTGATAATTGCGTCAGTTTTCTCTTTTCTTAACTTGCGCCTTTTGCAAACAAAACACTCGGTATCGTTTTAACCAGAATTTTTAAATCAAGCCATAACGTCCATGTGTCAATGTACTGCATATCCATCTCCATCCATCTTTCAAACGGAATATGATCCCTTCCGGAAACCTGCCATATACAGGTTATCCCCGGTTTAACTGAAAATCGCCTCCTGTGCCAATCAATACCAAACCCCCTATAATCTCTGATTGGTAAGGGTCGTGGGCCAACAAGAGACATTTCACCCCGTAATACATTTAACAACTGAGGAAGTTCATCAACACTGGTTTTCCTGAGAAATTTACCCACGGTCGTAACCCGGGGATCATTTTTGATTTTGAATGCGACTTGTCCTTTTCGCTCATTCAAATGCTCTATATCTGCAATTTTTGCTTCCGCATCGACCACCATTGTCCGGAATTTGAAAATTTTAAACAGTCTTTTATTAACTCCGATTCTATCTTGTGAAAAAAATACAGGCCCTTTTGTTGTCAATTTAATAGCCAGGGCCACCACTATAAATATTGGGGTAAATAAAATCAATAACACTAAAGAACCGAAAAAATCAATCAGATATTTTACTATAACCGAAGGTTTATTCATTGCTCCAGTGTAGAGTGTCATCAGGGGATACGCCTGAATATAATCAATTTTTGATTGTGCTATTTTCTTATCAAAAAGATCTGTATCGACCCGCACCATAACACCCTGTTCTTCGGCACAGTGAATTAACATTGAAAGAGTATCATAGTGTGTTTTGACTGGTAAGCACAAAAGAATTTCGTCAACTACATTTTCTCTTATGTATGACTTAAAATTTACAAAATCAGAAACAATATTCAGCGGGAGTCTGACGTTTTTCTCTTCCTGACAATGAATATGGGAATCAACGAAACCGATCACTTTGTAGCCAAGATGTTCGTTATGACTGAGAACCTCTGCATATCGCAGCGCCCTCTTTCCTGTTCCTGCGATTAATATATTTCGTTTTACCAGGATATTACAGCTCAACTTTTCAGTTAAATACCAGAAACCTATCCTTGAAAATGTTACAGAAGTAAGAAATAACAGACAGAAACATTGAAGGTATCTAACTTCCCCAAATTTTGTACCTGTCAAAACACCTGCTACTGCTAAAATTGACGTGCAAAGGAATACGATTTTCACGGCGAGCAGAATCTCTTCATAAAATCCACTCTTTTTTCGTAAATCATATGCACCCAATGCTTCTATAACAGTATGCCAAACTGCAATTATCAACAAGGAAATGACTACATATTTAAAAGATATTTCTAAAGAAAAAATCGCTTTCATTGAATCAAAGGTAATACTGTCCCCAATATATGCAGCAAGAAACAGTGGCACACTTAAAATAAAAAAATCAACAACTTTATATACTACAAACAGTAGTATATGTCTGGTTTTTTTCATCTTAAAAATCTCGGTACTAATTTTGGCACTTAATTGTTTTGGGCTAAAATTCTTAATTGCATAATACGTACCAGATTTTAAATCACTACCCTCATTATTCCTGATGGTCAGAAAAATGGTTGCCTGAGGAGCGATTAATAGCTGATAAGGAGATTAAATCCTTCTCGATGAAGATAATGGACATATTGTAGCTACTTCTGAAATATCGGCCGCAACGCATCAACCACCGATGAGACTGACGTATAGGAATCGATCGCATAATACTGGTACCACCCGCAGTTACGTTCGCACTTTTTCATCATACGCCTATACTTCATAGCCTGTTTAGTACGAAGCCAGGTCGTAAGGTCTGTGGTACGAAGATCTGCGCCTTTGTGACCAAGAATGTGACAGGGGTAATATAGAGAGCCATCTGGAGCGATAATCACCGATGCCGATGAACATTTACGGCTGCGATATGCATTAAAGTAGCCTGATGGCGTATGTATTGTAGATGGAAATTGTTTGCGCAGCTTGTTCATTTTCTTTTCAAGCAGGGATATATCAGGGAAGCAATCCTTTGCGTTATCCATGTGGGTTGCAGGGATGATCACAATATTGGACCCGGATTTGAAACAACTCTCTACCTTGCTCTCAAGTGCATCAATCGTATCTGCTGTAACTACGGTCTGCACACTCACCTGTGAAGGCAACTTTGAGAGTTGTGGTAAAGAGTCAAACAGCGCCAGATTGTCATGACCTTCATCGATTGAAATATGTAGAAAATCTATATACCTGCAATACTCATCAAGAGGGTAATCAAGGAGGTTTTTAACACTGGTGGTAAACAGAAGATAAAAGTTACATCCCCGCGCATACCGCAGAAGCTCTCCAATATCATCACGCAGCAGTGGCTCTCCCCCTTCAAAACTGGTCATCAGCACCGGTGAACGGGAAAGATTGTCAAGGATTTTCTTTATATCTTCAGTGGACAGATCCGGCACCGGATTTTTTTTCACATTGCAATACGGACAACCAAAATGACAACGTGATGTAAGTTTAAATGACGCATAAAATGGAAAAACCGGTGAAGTGTTAACAAAATTATGAAAAAGTCCCCTGATGGTCGGGACATACGATTTCAAAGGAAGTATACGCATGAATGCTCCAGGATACTGAAAAAATCACAAAACTGATTAATCTGAAAGTACCTAATATACTTACTTAAAACCCGCTCCGCTCAATATTCCTTACTCGAGGATCTCAACAACAACATCAGCAATACCAGACTTTATCAATCCGATCTGCTCTGCAGCAGCACGGGAGACATCGATAACCCGCCCCTTCACGAACGGACCACGATCATTAATCCGTACCACAACAGATTGCTTCGTCCGGGCATTGGTGACTTTAACTTTGGTATTAAAAGGTAGCTTGCGATGTGCAGCGGTAAGAGCTTTTTTGTTATATCGCTCCCCATTTGCTGTTTTTCTCCCATGAAGCTTATCAGAATAGTATGATGCTTTCCCTTTCTGATAAAAACGGTAACCTGATGAATTCAGGGTTTCTCTGATCGCTTCATCGGATTGTGTTAATGATGGCCCTGATGGGAAACGCATTTCGGGAGCAGATGCAGTACGAATTTCAACATCTTTTTTCTTTGGAGCAGTTGCCGCTGAAGTGTTACCTTTTTTAGGATTATGACTGTAGGGACTCTTTGTCTGAGAAGGTTTTGCGGGAACAGGTTTGGATTTTTTTGATGACGATGCCACAGTTGGATGCGATGTTTTCTTTTGGGATGATGTTTTTTGCGGAGCTGCACGAGTGTACCGGGGACTTCCTGCACATTGAAGAAGTAACAGTATGGCCACAATAATCCAAAGTGATACTGTTGTGATTCTCATACGTTTCTTTTTGAAATCTGATTATCAGCTTAAATAAAAACTTAAACATTTTAAAAATTAATTTCTTTTATTAAGTATACCTAATTTCTAGTAATTACTCTATTTTTTATTTGAATTGTCTCAGGAACTTTGGAGAACGAATAACTCTATCGATTCAACAATTTTGGTAAAATCCCCCAGATATTCACCATTATAGTCATTATCCTGATATAAAATGTTTCCGGAACCGGAAAATGATGAAAGCAGTTGATCATTGAAAAGATCATATAACACTGTTTTTACAGAATCGCTGCCGGTAATTTTTTCAGTATAGACAATCGCTCTGTTGTCAACAAAAGCCCAGATTTTTCCACTATTATTCTGTGCATAATCATTCAGGAACTTTTGATACCGCTGTTGCACTTGTGCATCTGCACGGGGGACAGCGCCCTTTACCAGTCGTGCATAAAATTTACCATTATTATTTAAAATTACTTTCAACCGTATAAGTCTTTGATTTTAAAAGCTAATATCAATACTTGAATTTGTGATTTTTCTGATGTGATGCGTAAAAGACAATGCATTCCATTTCTTTGCTTCATCATTACATGGGAAGCTCAGTCAAACGAAGTGATTTTTTCCCACGAATATTTATATCAATCAGCATCATCCCAGCTGATGCACAAATCACACACTCTGGACGAATTGAATTAGGCGAATGCGAAACATTCAATATATTAACCGGTGATTAGTAAAAAGTCGTACAACCTGTTATACGCACTTCATCCTTCGATATGACTCAGGATGAGCGGAAGCAATTCACTTAAAAACAAAATTCTCAATTATGTAATTTTGAAAGGGAAATAATACTGCTAAACATTGACAGAATGGTTCTTTCACCGATACACATTCCAGGTGCTGCTGACAAGAGTGCGCACATCACTGTTCAGCGCTTTCCAGCCAAGAACTTTTTGTGCGAATCCCGATGATGCAACAACTTTGGCGGGATCTCCGGCTCTACGACCGACATAGATCGCGGAAATCGGTTTACCGGTGACTTCACGGGCAATCTCCACCATCTCTTTTACACTGATCCCGTTTTCGCTTCCGAGATTGACAGTGAGACTTTTATTCTGGGATGCAATATAGTCGAGAGCTTTTACATGTCCATCTGCCAGATCATTTACATGAACATAGTCACGGATACAGGTCCCATCAGTTGTATCCCAGTCATTACCATAAATGGAAAGCTGCTGCCGCTGACCTGCGGCTACTTCCATCACAATGGGAAGCAGGTTTTGTGGATTACGTTCCAGACCGCTGATACGACCTGCAATGTCGTACCCGGCTGCATTGAAATACCGCAGGGCTGCAAAACGCAACCCTTTCAGTTTATCGTACCAATACAGAAACCGCTCAATCTCCAGTTTTGTAAACCCATAGTAATTTTCGGGGTTTGTTGGATGATTTTCATCCATGGGGACATACGCCGGCTCACCATAAACAGCTGCCGATGATGAAAACACCACATTTTTGATCCCACATTCAACTGCGGCATTGAGCAGATTGATCGTACCATTGATATTGTTAATCGAGTACTTGCCTGGTAAGAGCATCGATTCGTTAGCGGCTTTAAACGCTGCGAGGTGGATAAATGCATCAAATCCACCAAGCATCACCTGACGAACCTGCTCGTACTGAAGAATATCCCCGTGAACAAATGATGCTTCAGGGAAAAGGTTCTCCCGTGTTCCGGTTGAAAGATTGTCAAATACCGTTACGCTGTCTCCCCTGTCGAGAAAGGCGCGTGTTACATGACTTCCGATATACCCTGCACCACCAACTACAAGTACTTTCATTTCTTTACTCTACTTTTTTGATTTAAGTGCAGCAAAGAGTGCAGCACCAAATTCAGTCCCTGATGATACCGTTTTTTCTGTTTTCTGATTCTGTTTTTTAATATACTCAGCAGTCTCGGCGTCATTATCCCGTGCTTCTTTTACACCATGAGATAACGATATCCGTCTGCTCTCTTCATCGATCGATTCGACAAGCACTTTCAGTGTCTGACCCTCTTCGATTTTATCTTTCAGATCGGATTTGATATTTGAGAAAACCAGAAGACCGGTGATACCATCAGCAAGGTCAACAAAGTAGCCGAATTTGCTCTTGCGAGCGATTTTGCCATCATATTCACAACCGACACGGAACTTTTCACCGATATCTTTCCATGGATCGTTCGCAACATCTTTGAGACTGAGCGATATTGTTTTCTTTTTATCATCAATGATAATGATTGTAACATTTACTAAATCACCAACATTGACAACTTCAGATGGATGATTCACACGTTTCACCCATGACATCTCTGAAACATGTGCGAGCCCTTCAATACCAGGAGACAGTTCAATAAATGCACCGAAATTGGTGATTCTTGTCACCTTACCCTGAACAGACTGGCCAGCTTTAAACTGATCATGAACCGTACTCCAGGGATTATCAAGTACCTGTTTAATCGAGAGGGATATTTTGGAATTGCGCAGTGGCTGCTTCTTTTCGACTTTGAGCACAACACATTCAACTTCTTTTCCTGTCTGAAACGAATCGCTCAGCTTCTCTGCGCGTTCCCAGGATACTTCAGAGATATGGACAAGCCCTTCAAAACCACCTATATCAATAAAGAGACCGAAATCTGCTATTTTGCTGATCACACCTTTTACAACATTTCTGCTGCCGGCAAGCGCTATGACATTATCCAGTTTTTCTTCAAGACCTGATTCCAGAATCGGCACACGACTTACAACGACATTGCGTCCACCCTCAGAAACCTTTGTCACAACAAAATCCAGTGTCTTACCCAGAAACTGATTAACATCTTCAGTGAACTTGATATCGATCTGAGAAACAGGACAGAATGCCCGATGACCCATTACTTTCACATTCAAACCGGCTTTTGCAACACCGGTGATCTTACCCTGAACCGGAGTACGGTTATTCATTGCATCGATCAGATCCTGAACACCTGCGCTTTGAGCTCCAATACTTTTGCTTAGTATGGTTTCGCCACCTTTATCAGACACAATAAACCCGGAAACCTTGTCACCAACTTTGACAGTTAATTCACTGTCTTCACCTTTTACTTCAACAATAGAAAGCAGCGCTTCGTTTTTTCCACCAATATCTACAAATACATACTCCGACCCGATTCGTGTCACTGTACCTGAAGCTTTCGATCCGACTGTAATATCGGTGCGGATTTTCTTATCGTACGCATTAATCATTTGTAACAGTTCGGCGTTTTTATCTTCTACCTTATTTTCATCAAAAAAGGTATCTTCGTTCTTATCGTTCATGCACGACTCCCGGTAAACTGGTGGAATTCACTGCCAGATTGGTACAGCGATGCATAAAATAGTTCCTGATACTATTAGTTATCAAAAATATTTTGCATGCGTTCAAAGGTTCAGGGTTCAAAGGTTCAGGGTTCAAAGGTTCAGGGTTCAGAGGTTCAGGGTTCAAAGGTTCAGGGTTCAGAGGTTCAGGGTTCAGGGTTCAGAGGTTCAGGGTTCAGGGTTCAGGGTTCAGAGGCTCAGAGGCTCAGGGCTCAGGGTTCAAAGGTTCAGCGTTCTTGAGCTCTAAAACTCCCAAGCACTCATCTCCTCAACCTCAACCTTTCTTCCTCTCAAGCTCTAACGCTCTAAGGTTTTCGAACTCTGAACCCGGAACGTTGAACCCTGAACGATCATACTATTTTATCATTGACCAGTACCAACCAGTAATTTTATCCTAAATGGATGAGTATTAAGCTGGATCGAGTTTGTTTTGTCACGAGCCTAAGCTGGCAGCTCAATATTTCGAATTCCCAATAAAAATATTCCAGATTTTATAAAGGAGTTATGATGATTGCCCAGAACCGCCGAATGTACACCCGTTACGCATTCACCATTGCGATCACCCTTTTTCAGAAAGATACGGTCATCCGCTGCACCGAGTGCAGAAATATGAGTCATGGTGGCTTGTGTGTCATCCTCAATGAAAATATTTTCCTTGATGGCGTTGTAACAGTCGCCCTCTCAAAAATGCTTGGAAAAACCATGGTAGACCTGAAAGCAGATTGCCGGGTCGCCTGGCAGGATAATCAGAGTGGGCACGATAACGGCAGGATGATCGGACTGGAGTTTATATCTATAGATAATGAGAACAGTTATAATTTAGAGAAGATTCTGGCGTATAGTTCGGCGGAGCCGCAGGAAGTGTTTTGAGTTTGTAATATTTAGATTATTCAGTGGTGATCAGGAAGATTCTATTTTTATTTATACAGTAAAAATGGCTTCACAACACACTTATTTCCCATATGAGCTCTGGCATAATATTTTCCCATAGGAGCCCCAAATCTACCTGAGCCGCCACCAGTCCAGACAGCATATGCATTAGAACCGGATGCAACAGGTACGATCCGATCCACCATCCTGCCTGTAATATCATAAATGCAAAGGTCCGAAGTATATAATGGCAGGGAAAAAATGACCTTGCCATGAGACGAGTTCGTCACGATTTCCATGGACTTAAGCATAGTATGAGCCACTCGTGAGACCTTTTTGGTAACTGTCGCATTTATCCCAGAATTTACAAAGACATTAAGAGAAAATGTATCTCTATTACCCAGGTCATCTATCACCAGAAATTCCGCATGTTCCATGTACACCGAGTCTGTCTTCGGGGTCCAGGAGATCGTTCCTCCGGTACTGACTGTCATGCCAGGAGGTACGTTGACAGGCAAGTAACCGCAATTGAGTGAGTCAACACCATAGGTGGGAATTTTTAATTTGAAAAGGGAATTCTGATAGGCATATTGATCATCGATGAAGCAGCTAATTGAACCATCTCCAATCAACAGGAAATTGCCATCACCGATTGATTGAATTATTGAATACCAGTCTAATCCTTTTTTGCTACACGTTTTAGTCCATAAGGTATCTCCATCAGGATTAATTTTTAGAAGCCAACCATCATCTGAAGTAGTTGGAGAACCCTTGGCTCCTGCAATAATGAAATTACCATCACGGGTGGATTGTATATTGTTAAACCAATCATCCCCAAATCCAGCATCATATGTTCTCATCCACAGAGAATCGCCATTCGGTTTGATTTTAACAATCCAGCCATCACACCTCGATGTACTATTCGGCGACGTGCTGCCCACGATAAGAAAACAACCGTTGTCAATGGATTGAATCGCTGCGAAGTCATCATACCCACCTCCCCCGAACGTTCTGCTCCAAAGGATGGTTCCGTCAGGATTCGCTTTTAAAACCCAACCATTACCAAGGTCTTCATCCGTCCAGGCAAACCCAACAATCATGATATATTCATTGCTGTCAGTTTGAATCGAAGTAAACCAACCGCCAGATAGCCCTTCATACGTTTTCGTCCAGATCGTATCCCCATCCTGGTTGATTTTCACAAGCCAACCTTTTACTGTCCTATTCACAATGTTTTCTGTAGAACCGGCAATAAGAAAATTGCCATCAACAGAAAGGGTTATTGCAGAAAAAGCATTCCTGCAATCTTCATTTCCATACGATCTCGTCCAAATCGTATCTCCGTCATTATTAACTTTCACCAACCATCCGCTACTGGGTGACATTATGTTTTCAGATGTCTGTATATAACCAGCAAGAATGAAATTGCCATCACTGGTTGGCTGTATAGCAGAGAACTTCTCAATCGCTGCGGTTTTACCATATGTTTTTGTCCAGAGGGTATCTCCGCTCGGTTTTATTTTCAGCAACCAGCCGTCTGGAAAATTAAAAGATTTAAAACCTGCAATAAGGTAATTACCATCACCTGTGGGTGAAATAGCTGCGAAATGACCTTCCACTTCTAAAGTCTTCTCCCAATACATCTGTCCAAAACATGGATTCATTCCAGTAAAAACTACTACTACCAAAATGGTTACGGCTACCCAAAGATTTCTGGATTGCATAGCATCTCCTTTTTACATACTAATATATATTTAACTGTATTCTACTTCCATTCCCCAACCAAACTTCCTTTCTCTGGTAGAAAATATTTTTGGCTATAAATAAAAGCAGACAGGTATTGAGATATTTTTTAGATAACAATATTGAATCTTGATATAACCAATTACACCATAATTAAGTCGTGTTTTCTCGCAGAAAACAATTTTTTCTAATTTGGATGATTTTATAGATACATCATAAGTATATTAATAATAGCTGGCAGGAATTGAACTTTTGAGGACAGTATCCTATTTCCTAATGGGGATTTAATAAAAGTGGAGAATTTATGAAAAAGATGCCAGTTTTTTACATTCTATGCATTACAGCGTTTGTAGCAGTACCATCCACTAATGCTGAACCAATTCCTCTGGATAAAGGGAATGTCTGGATATACTCCTACGCCAAACAAGATAGTTCAAAAGATTTTTATAACGGTGACACTCCAGATCCAGTTTACCACTATTATGGTACTATATCTTTGACCATCGATTCTGTTACGAACTCAAACAGTTCCAATGATACAACGTTTCTATGGCTTGCTATAATTGATTCAGGAGTTACTCATCAGATAGAATGGGACTCAAGTGGCCTCAAGTACCAAACAACAATCAAACAATACAGAAATGTTAAAAATTTGAGTATTCGTATTTTAATGATTTCATTTTATTCCCGGTGTAACCAAATTTACTGATGAATTGTGTCCGTTAACTTATAATATTCTGCCAAATGAAATATCTAATTGGAATGGGAGTTTAAAAAGGAAAACAGATTCAACCGAAATAACCATTCAAGATAAAGAATACAAATTAATTTCAACAACAAGCTTTGCGACACGTGCAATGGGTGGTTCCTGGGACACAAAACACCTATGGATACCTCAGGTTGGCACTGCACATTGGTTTCTTGATTATGATGACAGATACACCAGTTCAAGTGGAAAAAAGGAGGTATCTGAATTTGTTCTACAATCGTTTAATGGCATTCCAATCCCGAGGATTAATTTTATGGCAATTAATCCTCGCGTAATGTCAAAAACACAGTTCAATCCTGCGAACCAAGTATTTCAAAAAATTTTATATTTAACAGGAAATAGAACGACATCCAAACCATTTCCACTAAACAGTTATTTTACTATTCAGGGCCAAAAGGTAATTATGAGTAAAAGCAGTCAATTGTTTGTCAATGAAAAATCCTAAAATAGCATCGAATACGCAATGAAGCCCAGCGTGTGTAATAAACATTATCGTGTGCCAGTGGTGCCCCGGCCAGTGTAGCGGTAAAGAGGAGTTTGTGAATAGCTTGCCTGCATAAAAGTGTTCTTGAAAAGGTAATCAAGTTTGTATATACTAAGGTTATAATGCAACCAGAAGTACTTAATGCAACGACTACTTTTCATAACGTTTCTGGCTCTTATAAGTAACTGTTTTCTATTGGATCATGGTCCGGAAATGACAAGTTGCAACATTGAGATGCACCTTTGTATTGTCAACAATGACAGTTCAGACTTGTATTTCACCGTAGCTGGTATTCCTGACCTCGGTCCTCAGGATGGATATCACATTTCTGAACGATACTTATGGATTCAATCAGGTGGTACCGCAATAGATACTATTGCCAGAACATGGGAAATGGAAAGCAGCTGTTCATGCAGTACAGATATTCCCTTTGTCACACTTCTGGGTAATAAGGAGGAATATCATAGTGTTGAAATATTCCTGAGTGATTCACAGCGTGGTTTAGACTACGATTTTAAATCTGACACATTACATATTGTGTATGATACGATTGTATTCCCTGTTTTTCGAGATACTGCGCCTGTGCGCTCATCAGATTAAGTGTGCGAAAAATCATCTGTTCGCCTTAATTCTCTCATACTGTCCGCTCCAGGGTTTTTCTATCCCAGTGCCCGGTTAATGCCGCCGCTTCATACGTACTATTGAGAAACTGTAACAGAAAGTCATCAGGATTTGAAGATTTACTTACAGCATCATAGGGAAGAATGAATTCCTTCATAATATCACTATAGGCGGCGACTCCTGAGGGTTTTACAGGGAAGTGACTGTATTCGGTGGGTTCCGGATAAGTATATGAATAAAATACAGGCTCGGAAAAGCTTCCACCAGGCCAAAATCCGCAACTGGAAACTTCATGTGAGTACGCTTCTTTTACGACCATGTGACTGACATCTGGTACTTGTGGATGTTGTGGCGCAATTCGTCCGGAAAATCGTGTCAGGGCAAGATCGAAACCTCCCCAGAAAAAGTGCACAGGACTGCATTTTCCGATGAATCCCGAACGGAACTGGTTGAAAACACGGGTTGCCTGGACAAGCATTCGCCAGAAGAGGTTTGCGGAATCGGGATCGTACTTTAACATTTTGGTATCTTTGTTAAAAGGAATGGGGTTTTGCACTTCAACAGGGACAGGCCATATTACCATTTGAAAACCAAGCGCTTTTAGTTTATGTACAATTTGTGCGTAATAACTGGCAACTGAGCCATGTGTCAGTGGAATTGTTTGTGTTTCACCTTCGGTTGTTTTGATAGTAATAAAATGGTTAAAAAAATCGAATTCGATCTCAAACATTCGGCCATTATATGGAACAGGAGATGTGGTCAATCCCCTTGAATTTACATAAAGCGTAACATTCCACCAATGGTTTATTAAAGGGGTCAGTTCAAGACGGATTTTACCGATGATCTGAGATAACATATGCAGCAGATAATAGGTATCTGGCCAGTAAGGTCCAAATGAAGCTTGTGGCCAGAAGTTACATTCCGAATCGGCTGAGTGTTTTTCAATCATGATGATTCCCGGGAGGAATGTGACTTTTCAGGAAAAATTATTTCGACTGAGGAAGATTTAAGCGCAAACATTGTACCGGGGGTGAGAAGGCAGGTTCCACAATGTTTTCTTTGATTGTTCACTTTGCCCTTACTGTTTAACGACAGTTACACAATGCCAGTAAACGGTGGGGCTTATCTGTAGTGAAATATCAGCAATATTCCGCGAAGATGCCCGGAGTATGAAATAACATTACCGTGTGCCACTGGCGTCCTCGCCAGTGTTGCTCACGAGTGCCCTTAACAGACTAGTGTACATTTTCTTCATCCTGTCTGCAGATTTAAAGACATGTCTATACCTGTTACCCATTAATTTCTTTCGGAAAATTTCATCTTTCCCGTTGCGATTTCCCAGTTTCTCCTGAATTTTTTCAATGAAAGGGCGACATCTATGGTAAATATTGAGCAAAATCCAACCTGTGATAATGTCAAATATTTTTTGTTACCGTTTGAAACACAAAATGTAAAATCGACAAAATCAGTTCGGTCTTCCGGGGGACCATCAAAAGTACTTGTTTCATGCTTTCCCAATATTTGATATGTTTGTAGACCAATATCTATTTTAGTTATGAGATATCCGACTGCCAGCAACCGATGAAGAACATTGGGCATTTCTACATATTCATTTACATAGTTATACCCTTCTGCCAAAAGTTCTGAAAAAATGACTCCACACAGTGGAACCACGATTTTGCCGAAATGTGAAAGTTTATCTGTCTTGATAATAGATTCAGGCTTATATAATTTAATGTGAGCATCAGGATCGCCCAATGCTCTGGCAAAAAGTGTATGTCCTGCTTCATGATGAGCTACCATTATGAACATTGCCGGAAGAATGAATCCTATGGTACAAATATTTGATCCCACGGAATTTTTATTATTTTCTGCCAGACTAAGTGGTTCCGCTGCACATACAGTATTAAATACAACAACGAACAAAAATATATTTCTGATATTCATGTATCACCTTACAGAATCGTAACAGGATACCAAAAATGAAACTGTGAGAAAAATCCATTTATTCATAAAGACTCCACAGCTTAATGTTGTTGTGTGTTTGTATCTGGTAATGTAATGTTTTGCGAGAAATCTATTAATTAGTTCAATATAGCCCTTGCCTTGACCAGATACAACTATTTTGATGATGTTTTGGTGAAAACAGCAACCCATTTCGGCATGACCGACTCAAAATCACTGCAGAACAACCACTCCCCCACAATATTTCAAAACTACTGACCTAGATACATCCAGATCAGAAATGCCCTTTTCTTCTATAATCACCGTAGAAAAATCATTCCTTCCCGCCAATCTGTTAAACACCATGGTACCATATTCAAAAAGCCTGAATCCGGTTTTCTTAAAAATTGAGTAATCAGTTTTTTCTGATGTTTCCGGATTAAGAAGAATCAGTTTGCCACCATGAGGAATTAATCGATAATAGGGCTGGATTTTTTCCAGCAGATCTTTTGATTCCAATCCATTTTTTTGCATCAGAGAACATTTTGTGTAAATTGAATAACAATTCCATGACATGAAACAAAGCAGTACCAATATAAATGTACATTTCATGATTTTCTTTCCGGAATGTACCAGCAATGTTCCAAAACCAGAACCGATCACTATTGCGCATAAAGGAGTCATATTGTAAGCATATAATTCACTTACATGATTCAGTAGTATAACTGGAAAGATGGATGCTGGAAGTAATAGCAACGACTTGATCAGACTTCCGGCATTCCCGTATTTTACAATTCCCCAACCTGCCAGACAGCAAAAAGTGCAGCTTGTACATATAACCAGTACTATAGACATCCATTTTGCATTAACTATATCGAAATATAGATTTACACTCGAATGGGGTTGCAATGACTGGAACAACAGCATCACAAAATTTTTCACAACATTGAAACCAAAACTGATATTGTATCGGTCATCACCTGCGGAAGCTCCAGTCAGACCAAGCAACTCCCGAAACCATAAGTACGTCCCGGTAACTGCGATGTATGGTATAATGCTCCAACTCTGTCTGATCGCAGTAGTCCAGCTCTTACTCTCATTTTTAATCCATAAGTCCAGACGTAACAAAACAACAAAAGGTAGTACAAACAAAGACGTTTCTTTGCAATAAAGTCCCACAACATAAAGAGCAATGGACACAATTAACAGATGAGGTTTTTTGTTTTTTAAAAAACTATAATATAGAACTATGACTGCATAACTGAGAATGGTACTGGTAAGTTGAGAAAAAGTGTCAATACTGGCTACAGCATGAGAATTTGCCTGAGAAAGTATCATATAGATAAATGCTATTATTGAAGAAACTGAAGAAAAACTATTCCTGAACATATACACCATAATCAGCATTGAAAAAGTACAATGAATGAATAAATTCACCAGATGAATCGGCAAGGTATTATCACAGCCGAAACAACGCTGCATAGCGTATAAAAACAGTACTTCAAGTGGCCTGCAACTGTACCCATTTGCCGGTGAAAACAGATGTCTGACATTCAATTCCTGATCACTTATCTGAAGAGCATAATCGTCTGCAAAATAGCCACCGTTTAATGTTGGATAATAGGCAGCAATTGCAATACACGTTATAGCTGCTATGACCATAAACTGCAGAAGAACGCTCATTTTCCACCTCTTACGTTAATCGTACTCTGCACTGTAAGAATCAAACTATACTTTTAAAATATTTATCAATAATGTGAATTGCACCTCCGCACGGGAGGAAACCGTTTTCTGCAGGAAAACGGTTTCTGCGGATTTGATGAACGTTAACGGCAGGAGTAAGCTACAGTCTTTCTTTTACCAAATTTGTAGATAAGGTTTGTCTGGATGTGGAGTCTTGCTGAACCGCTGTAAAAAAATCCACTTTGTGCCCATAGCGCACGGGTGCGCTCAACAGGTCAGTGTGAAAAAACAGTGTGGCCTGAACTTCAGTTCAGGTTTTCAGAATTGTTATACTCCCATTTCCAATTCATTTAAGTTTTTTACTAGATGATTTTTAAATTATCTTTGGAAACTACAATACTATTTGAACTATTGTCTTAATACAAAATAACTGTATATTAAAACAGGTGTGGTAAATTACGTTTATCTCTATACTATGTAAACATTTGTTTGGATTTGTAGTAATTAGTACCTGCATAGTATATTTTTTAAGGAAAAACGTAGTTTACAATTAGTCATTTACCTGGTGGTGTATGTTAATATACCATTTAACCTGATCAGCACCGAAAGGGTCTCAGTTTGAAAACACAGGAAGCTGCTAAGCAAAGTCAAACAGAATCCAGTAAGGGGAATTCAACTGGACTTACGCCTACAATTTCCCGGCAGGGATCCCTGATAGATCATGTCTTGTTTTTACAAAGAACCATCGGTAACGCCGCTGTCAACCGGTTATATCATGCCGGAAATAATTTATTGCAATTGTACTCACCGGGAAAAGGTACAACGGAATCCAGAGGCGCGCACAAGGAACTGCGGGATCGCACGAAAAATAATCATTTCAATCCTGAATATCCCCATATCAGCCATATAATAACAAGGGAAAATTCAATACAACGCTTTCCCGACACCAGCCGTCGTGAAGTTAACAGAACGATTAATGTCCAGTGGACTTATGTCCCGTCAGAATTCAGGGAAAGAGTTCGGGAAAGACTCGAGGATGAGCCGGTAAATGCACCATGTTCATTATGGCCATCTTTACTACCCGCTAATCTCTACACGCTTCATGGTGAACTGGCTCGTGAATTATTTCATTATGACCTTCCGGCTGACCCGAATGTTGAAGTACGAGTTTCTTTCCATTGTGAAGGTGAAGAGAACCATTCCAGACTGGAATTTCAGATTGGACAAGTTCAGGGATATACCAATCTTGAACGTAATTGGGAAAGAAGAAACGAAAATAGTCAGGGACGGGTTGAACAACTGTCAAACGACCGGATTTCACTTTGGAATTTTGAGGTCAACAGCTCCGAACTGAAACCTGAACATGAACAGGGTTTGCGAGAGTTTCTAAGAACTCGATGGATTTTTGGGAGACTGAGGTTGTCTCACAATATTGTTGTCGAGGGACATGCCAGTCACAGTGGTCCCGAGAGAATCAATAATCCGCTTTCGATGCAACGGGCGGTGAGTGTTTCAAATTTTTTATATAACAACGATCGATCTTCCGGTCCCGGATCCACAAATGTAGAGCATAGCCGTGTCTGGATAAATGCATATTCATCAAGCCGGCAACTGGTTACAGAAGATACATTTGAGAACATGGCCCGTAATCGGAGAGTGGAAGTATTCATTGAGCGCAGCCCACAGCCAGTTCCACCAACAGTAAGGTCTGTACCTCCGGGACAGACTGATTTCCGAATAAGATGCCTGGGAATTATCTCAGGAACATTTCTAACAATTCTTGGAAGTGAAGGTGCAGCCTACGAGATTGTTGATACAGGAAACAACATGTCAGCCTTTTATGCTTTTATTGGCGGAGGTGCTGGCCTTGGAATTCCACGGGTCCCTCTGGGAGTTTTCTTCAGAAGCGACTGGGTACCGATCAGAAGTACACGACCGGTTTCCTTAAGAGACTTTGAAGGAAGGGCAGAACATGGCTGCGCAGGCGTTGTCGTTGGAAGAGGGCTTGCTTTGGAGCATTTGTATATGTATGGTCCTGTTTCAGCAGGATCAAGCAGGGTCGTAGCCGATTTTACCGGTTGGAGTTCCGGTCTTTCTGTTGGAATTAATGCTTCAATGGGTACGTTGCGCATGGTGTCAGGACCATTTCAAATCACACCTGATTATTATCAGTGAAAAATTACACCCTGTTTTCCAAACCAATGATGTAAATTATGAGCTGATACAACCATTTTAATGAAATTATTAGGTGAAGTCAACTTCCATTTTTTGAAAAGACAGTAGCAGAATTGCTTTGAAAAGACAATTATTAACCAGTTAAGATAATAAATATGCTATAGTTATTGAAGCGAATTTTGAAAAACACACTTTAAATGCAGTTCTGTTCGAAAAAATCATAATCCAAAGTAACTTCTTCGGCGATTGAAGTAGGTTTGAAGTTGATTTCAAAGCAGAAATATCCTTCAGAGATTTGATGACTACCGGCTGTCGCTTCTTGGTAGTATACCTGCCGTTATTGATGAGAAGAATCCAGATCACGATAAATGGTATGTTACCAGTCTCGCGATTAATGGCTTTTTTAAAACTATCGATAAACCAAACCCGGTCATGATTTTATCCCATTACAAAACAGAACCTGACATATATCTGTATAAGGATTGATTCATGGTACTACTGGTTCCGGAAAAGTGAACATCAGATTTCAAAAAAAGAACCATATGGTTGTCTTATTTACACTCTTACCCGCGAACCCGCGCAGAAACAACATGTGTCCATTGATGGGAACTCCAGGCCGCTATTTAAACTGGGGTGTCCTTCAAGAGATGGTGTAATCTGGGCAAATGCTTCACCACAGAATATTGATAAAAACAGCTCTGAAACTGAGCCTTATCCGGTATTTGTCCAGGCACACGCACTTAATCGCTGTGAAGAACGACTTAAGCATCTTCAAAAGGCCTAAAATACAGGTTGCAATGTACGATGCATTTGATAAGAATCCGGAATTAATTAAGCCGAATTTTAAGCCAGCTCATATTATGGGAATATTTAAACGGTTTTTTGATGATTACAGCCTGGTCGATAGATTTTGGGATGAAGAATTACAACTTATGGTAATTTGAATATGATTGAAAAATACCTCTTAACTTTTTCTACTACTGAGAGGTATTTCGAATCTTTTATATATATGAAAACAAAAAAGTACAGGTTTTAGAAGTTGTAAACAATTCCCACTCCTGCCCCTTTTTGTACTGGAATAAGACCAAGTTGAAGAACTGGTTCTACTGGTTCAATAATGGCAGATGACTGTGCTGCATTGGCTCTATCTCGTGCGTCGAAACCCATATTTATCATTGCCAGGCTTCCAATAAGACCCGTTACTGTTATAACTGCGGGAGGAGGAGTAACTTCTACGATACCGAGAACGGTTAGTACGGTACCCATGGCAATATGGCCTCCATAACATACCCATCCTATTGTCCGCCTTTTTGAATCTGGAAGTTCAACGTTGGCAGATTTGCCCCCAGCATAGATTACCGGTGTTGATATTACAGTAAGCAGCAACGCACTTGCACCCAATGGAAGCCCCGGAACTGTTTCGTTTTTGGTGATTTCTGATCCTATACAGAGGCTCAATGTTGTAATTGATGAAACCCAACTGTACCCATAGGCACCCCGTGCCCATCCCGGACTCACGTTCTCCGATGCAAAAGTAATCTGTGTTATGAGTAAAATTGAAATTATAAGCGGTAGCAAATGTTTATTCAACATTTTAACTCCTTTTGAAAATGGGGTTGAGTATTATTTATTTAGTCAAAGTATAATCCGGATATTTGTGTAAAGAATCAATCTATACCGTAAATCATGATCTTCACGCACATGGAGTTTCTAATCGATGTATTGGTGTGTTTATCATATCGACATAGATATTTTGTTCTCCCTTACGAGATAAAAATAAATACATACAGTAGTGAGACACAACCATTTATCTGCTAAAAAGGAAATTAACATTTATTCCGGAATAATAAACTGTACATTCGCCATAAGCTTTTATAATGACAGTACATTCCACAGGTGAATCACTGGTATGGCGGTAGATTTCAATGTTCCAATATGAAAAAAACAGAAAAAATGAGTTAAAACCTCATTTGTAATAAATTCCCTGAATTATTTTATTGATCACAGGAACCAGAAATTATGATTGAAAAAAAACGTAGCAGACTTGATCTTCAGTGGCAGATTCTTATCGGAATAGCAGCTGGCCTGATTGCCGGTCTTACCATCAATTCTTTTAGTCAATCGATACCTCTAAACAGTATTGTGGTTCTTAAAACACTGTTCGCATATGGCGGGGAAATTTTTCTGCGATTGTTACGTATGATAATTCTTCCGCTTGTATTTTCTTCTGTTTTCATGGCAGTTATCAGGCTTGGAAATGTCAGGGAACTCGGAAAAATGGGTTTCTATACAATTGGGTATTATCTTGCAACAACAGCTGTTGCTGTGCTTACAGGTTTACTATTGGTAAATATACTTCATCCGGGAAACGGCATCGATCCTTCAGTACTCGACACACTCAATATCACAAAAGGCATCCCCGATCAGGTCGCTGCAGTTAAGGTAGGTGAGCGGAATGTTTTATTCATAGTGCTTGACACATTAATCGATATCATACCCAGAAATATATTTGCAGCCTTTGGTTCAGGGAATATTCTTCAGGTAATCTTTTTTTCTCTCTTCTTTGCATTGATTACGGGGCTTGCCGGAGAAGCCCGAAATCCTCTGGTTCTTTCAATAAGCTGTGTAGATAAGGTGCTTCAGAAAGCTGTTGCACTCATCATGAAAATCGCCCCTGTCTGCATCTTTTTTCTTGTCTGTTCACTCTGCATCGATCTTGGGTTTGCTGCACTTTCTGCACTGGGCCGTTACATGCTGACCGTGATCCTTGGGTTATTGATACACGCAACGATAAGTCTTCCCGTTCTGGTGGCGCTGCTTGGCCGTACAAATCCCTTTACACTTCTTAAAACGGTAGTTCCGGCCCTGCTCACCGCATGGTCGACCGCATCGAGTGCTGCAACACTGCCTGTTACTATGAACTGTATAAAAAAGCAACCTCATCTCGATGATCGGATCAGTAATTTTGTAGTTTCACTGGGAGCCACAATCAATATGGATGGCACTGCCCTGTATGAATCGGTTGCAGTCATTTTTATCGCTGAACTGCTGGGAATACCACTTTCCATACCGATGCAAATAGTCATCTTTTTCACCGCAACGCTTGCTGCCATTGGAGCTGCTGCAATTCCAGGGGCAGGTCTTATCACGATGGGGATTGTGCTTTCTGCTGTTGGGTTACCCCTTGAAGGTATCGGGTTGATACTTGCAATCGATCGGATTCTGGATCAGTTCAGGACAACGGTCAATGTCTGGGGCGATATTACTGCTGTTGCCGTTGTTAATCATCATTACAGAGCACCGTTTCAAGCTGTGCCTGATCAGGCAGATCAGGTGCAGCAGATTGCAGGAAAAGAATGAATAATCTCAAAATATCAAATTCAAACCAGACAAAAGTACAACATTAACGATCTGTCTACCCTTTAGTGCAGTGTAATCACAAATAGCGGGAACAGGGAATGATTCAGCCTTTCTGTTATTGACAACATAACATGTGACGACTGCGACAGATTGTTCTTCGTAGAAATGACCCGAACAACTTCGACTTTTTTCCACGCAGCTTCCCTCCTGTGATCTATCACGGGTGATGCGCATCGATTTCAATAATGGCATTACAACACCACTAAATACCCCGGATACACTCACTATCGAAGAGATGAGCTTTTATAGAAGCAATATGCCTCTTTTTTTGTATGTCGGAATCGCATATTTATGCTATGCTGCATCAGTTATTATCATTGTCCGGAAGCGGACCCGATCGGAAAAAAATAGTGCCAATGAAAAGATGTACCAGCGTGTAATCCCTTATGAGAAAATTGATCTGATGAGCAACGCTGAGAGTGATCTGGAAAAACTGGTGCTCCATATTGCAGCACATTTTAGTGATCCGGAGTTATCGGTACAGAAAGTCGCTGCTGCCACCGGGCTTTCCATATAAGTATTATACCAAAGAAATACAGAGATCGCGGGTAATGTCCCCTGTGTTTTATTTATAGAC
>JBNKZD010000062.1:0-8034 GCA_050301235.1 Chitinispirillaceae bacterium
TTCAGAGGTTCAGAGGTTCAGAGGTTCAGAGGTTCAGAGGTTCAGAGGTTCAGAGGTTCAGAGGTTCAGAGGTTCAAAGGTTCAGAGGTTCAAAGGTTCAAGAGTTCAAGAGTTCAAGAGTTCAAGAGTTCTCATGCTCTAATGCTCTAATGCTCTCGTTCCTCGACACTCGCCCCCGAACCCCGACGCTGAACCCCGACGCTGAACCCTGACGCTGAATCCTGAATTCTGAACTCTGAACTCTGAACTCTGAACCCTGAACCCTGAACCCTGAATCCCGAACCCCGAACCCCGAACCCATTTCAATAATTTTGCAGAACCATTCAGGAATACACTATTTTATACGGTCTGTATTTGTTTGATATCGTTCTCAATTTTATTTCTGGAGGTAGATGATGGATCTCGATAAAGTTATTCGTAAAGTGCCGGATTTTCCGAAGCCGGGTATTCTTTTTTATGATGTCACCAGCATTTTCACCAATGCTGAAGCGTTCAAGTATGTTGTTGATACGATGGTCGAATCCTACTCCAGCCAGAAAGTTGATGGTATTATTGCTATTGAGAGCCGGGGATTTCTGCTTGGGGCATGTTTTGCGTATAAAAAGGGACTTCCCCTTGTGTTAGCCCGTAAAAAAGGGAAACTTCCGGGTAAGACTATTTCAGAAAGCTACGATCTGGAGTATGGATCGGCAACGCTGGAAATTCACAAAGATGATCTGCTTCCAGGCAAAAAGTGGCTCATTATTGATGATCTGATCGCAACCGGTGGAACTCTGAAAGCTGTTGCTAATATGATCGAATCTACCGGTGCTCAGGTTGCAGGTATTTTCTCGATAATCGGATTGCCCTTCCTTAGGTACAATGATAAAATTGGCCAATATAACCCGATAACACTCATTGATTATGATAGTGAATAAACCATGAAATCTATTAGTATTAAAGATCTTCTCAAGCTTGAAAAAGCAGGGGATACAGTAGTGATCAACGGATGGCTTCGGACCCGGCGGGATTCGAAGTCTTTTTCATTTCTGGAGCTCTATGATGGGTCATGTATCGCAACGATTCAGGTGATTGCACCGGATTCGGTTGAGGGATACCATGATGTTGTCATGAAACTCGCCACCGGTGCAAGTGTATCGGTTACCGGCATCGTGAAGGAGTCTCCGGGAAAAGGTCAGCGTTTTGAAGTGCTCGCAGAAACTGTTGTGACTTATGGCAATTCAACAGCTGACTATCCTTTGCAAAAGAAACGCCATTCGTTTGAATTCCTGCGGGAAATCGGTCATCTTCGGGCACGTACAAATACAATCGGAGCAGTGATGCGTGTGCGCAGTGCGCTGAGTTATGCTGTACATTCGTTTTTTCAGGAAAACGGTTTTTTCTATGTACATACACCGATTATCACGACCAGTGACTGTGAAGGCGCCGGCTGTCTTTTTCATGTGACAACACTTGATTATAATAAATTACCTAAAGATCCGGCAGGTGGCGTTGATTTTTCGAAAGATTTCTTTGCAAAACAGGCTGGGCTGACTGTAAGCGGGCAGCTTGAAGGTGAAGCGTATGCTCTGGCGATGGGGAAGGTATACACGTTCGGGCCGACATTCAGAGCCGAGAACTCCAACACCCCTCGTCATCTGGCGGAGTTCTGGATGATCGAGCCTGAAGCGGCATTTTTCAGGTTGGATGATGATATGGATCTCGCCGAAAAGTTTGTTCGCTATTGTGTAAAGTATGCACTTGAAAAATGCAGTGATGACTGTGCGTTTTTCAACGAGCGTATCGATACACAGCTTCTTGCGAGACTGGAAACAATTGCATCAAATACGTTCGAGCGTCTTTCCTATACAGATGCAGTAGCTCTACTCGAAAAGCAGAATGATCAGTTTGAATATAAAGTAGCATGGGGCTCGGATCTTCAATCGGAACATGAACGGTATCTTACCGAAAAGGTGTTTAACAAACCGGTAATTCTGTATAATTATCCTAAAGAGATCAAGGCTTTTTACATGCGGCTCAATGATGATAACCGGACGGTACGGGCTATGGATGTACTGGTACCCGGAATAGGGGAGCTTATTGGTGGCAGCGAGCGTGAAGAGCGGTATGATATGCTTCTTCAGAAGATGCAGGAAGCCGGACTCGACCCCGCAGGTTATCAGTGGTATCTTGATTTGCGAAAGTACGGAAGTACACCACATGCAGGCTTTGGTCTTGGCTTTGAACGGTTATTATTACTTGTAACAGGCATGCAGAATATTCGTGATGTGATACCCTTTCCAAGGTATCCCGGAAATGCGGAGTTTTAAATTATGAATGAATCAACAGAAAAAAAAGTGGAAAATAGTCCGAAGATTAAAAAGAAAATGGGTCTTGTACCACGATTGGCATTAGTCGGAGCTGCAATCATTTTATTCCTCACTTCTGCAACATTTTTCCTTAATCGGGGTATGGATAAAATCGATGCCTTATCGATAAAAAATCCTGGATTGTCGTCAGTTACTGATGGCGACCATCGTGGTACGTATTGTGAAGGACGCTGGTGTTACGATGTGACAGTTACAGTCAGGGAACATAAGATCAGTGACATAAAACTCAATGATGACAAAATGAAAATGTTCAAGGATCTTCATGCGGCTCTGATAAAGAAAATTATCGATCAGCAACGTGTCGATGTCGATGGCGTTTCGGGAGCCAGTATTACTTCGAAAGCGTTTCTGAAGGCTGTTGAGAATGCAGTGGAATCGCATTGATTATTTAATTTAACTCCTTGATTTAAAATTATAATTTGGGCGTTCTCCTTTGGGGCGGGCCTCCGCCAGGCTCCACTTCGTTGCGGTCTTTACATCCCTGCGGTGGAGGAACCACCTTGGTCTGTAAAGACTGCCATCCTGCACTTCGTTACGGATGGCACCATCTGTCCTCCCTAACGCATTTTGGCGTGTAGCAATTATTACTAAAGAAATTCATTTCTTATAGATTGCAGAGCTAAACATCAGACAATGAACAGGTGCTCGTCCCGAGTGCTGGATCTGTGCAACGCCTGGACTATTCCTACCTGAGGAAACAGAAACTTACAGTATATATTATCCTTGCTAAATCCATACCATTTCGTTCAACGAATTTTTCACTTACAAAAATCAGCTGTTTTCTGGTAGAAAACAGTTTATTGACTGACTATGCTTTTTTTAACTCATAGATATATATTTTCTTATTAATATGATTACCTGGAAAAAAAATATGAACAACTCAAAGCATAGTATCGTATTGGCAAGACCCGGTGTAGCAAATCAGGCGGAACTTCACTGGAGTAAAAATCTCTCTCTGGGCATAGCCTATCTTGCTGCGTATTTAAGAGAAAAGGGTATACAGGTGTATATCGTTGATGGGAAAGACGCCGGGCACTTAACTCCTGAGGAAACAGCTGCTGCAATTGCTGCATACAATCCGGATACTGTTGGTATTTCCTGTTTGACGGTCGATTTTAAAAATGCATCTCTGATAGCCGGAGAGTTGAAACGTAAAATACCACAGATAAAGATCGTTCTGGGTGGTGCCCATATAAATGCACTTCCGGAACAGTCTTTGTATGAGGCCAAATCTGCTGATTTTGTCATTGCCGGTCAGGCGGAAGTCTCTTTGTATAAATTGATATCATCCAATTTTAATACAACAGGTTTTAAGGATATTTACGGGTTATTCTGGCGTGATGAGAATGGTACAGTCCGCCGGGCTGATGCTGTAGATGATGGTATCGTTCTGGAGAATATGCCATTTCCAGCATGGGACCTTTTTCCCCGATCAACTGCGTATCCGATGATGACTGAGCGCGGATGTCCCTATTCATGTGTATTCTGTTCACATAATCTGACAAGAAAAATTAAATCAAGAAGTGTTGAGCATGTGTTACACGAGATTCGCTGGTTAAGAGAAAAGTTTAATGCATCACATGTTGCTTTTGAAGATGAAACGTTTGGTTTAAATGTCGGCAGAGCAAATGCAATTCTGGATGGATTAAAAGAATTGAATAAAGATCAATCGATGTCGTTTATTGCCCAGACGCGGGTTGATTGTTTTACGGAAGAGATGGCGTTTAAAATGAAAACAGCTGGATTTGAATATATCTCATTTGGAATTGAATCATGTGATGCCGAAGTACTTGCATCATCCGGGAAGAATATTACTGTAGAGAAAATTTTTGATGCTGTAAAAATCGCCCGTAAGGCTGGATTAAAACTCTGGCTGAAGTTTATCATCGGGTTGCCGGGCGAAACGAAAAAATCGGTCATACAAACCATAAAAAATGTTGCAAAAATTAATCCGGAAAAAATGTCAATTGCGGCAATTGTAGCGTATCCCGGATCGATGATTTACCAGTGGGTAAAAAA
Organism: Chitinispirillaceae bacterium; assembly: GCA_050301235.1. GTDB lineage: Bacteria > Fibrobacterota > Chitinivibrionia > Chitinivibrionales > Chitinispirillaceae > JAFGIN01. The sequence goes on from JBNKZD010000062.1 coordinate 4,389, forward strand.
TGGTGAACATGGATACAAACTTTTAACTGATGATTGGAATAAATTTGATAAGTATCTCGACACATCTGTGGAACTTGAAACGCTGTCCGGCATGCAAATCAAAAGACTGCAGACACGAATGTACCTTGAAGTGTACTTGAGAAATTTCAGATTCAGGGAAGTATTTGATATTCTTAAAAATAATAAGGATATTTTAAAGAAGATTTTCAGCCAGATGTTATTCCGATGAACTTGCAAAGAGCACGACAAAACTATATTGAACAGATATCGAAACAGGCCTATGAACTGTTCTGGATGCAACCTGGTTTACTGATGGCTGCTCGGTGTGGTGGTAAAGTGGTACACAGGGCGTTGGATATAGGATTTGATCAGGGAAGCTCAACCATCTGGTTAGATTTATTCTGCAAGGTGGATACTATCGTTGCAATAGATATTTCAACTGATGGTGTGCAGGCGCTAAAGGAAAACAGGAAGCTGTTTGGAACCGGGAAACGATTATTTATTGTGCAATGTAATGCGGAAATGCTCCCTTTTAAAAAGGATACATTCGATCTTGTGTTCATGCGATCTGTTTTGCAGTACACTGATATGCAAAGAGTTCTGACTGAAGTTTTTTTTGTTTCATGCAGTAATGGTGTAATTTCAATCATTGCAAATTGTCAGGGTAACCCGGTGATCCGATTCTACAGAAAATTTTTCAAACCGGATGATACCAGAGCAAATATGCAGATCAGATCGTATATAAACGTTCCCGAAATTCGACATTTATTTAATGGCAATGTAAAAAACTCCTGTTTCTATAATCTCATTACGCCTCTCTTTTATCCCGTATTGGAAAAATATCCGGGAAACAGGGTAATAAAAGGATTGTTTAAGCTGGTTTGTCATTTAGAGAACCTCACGATACTCTTAGTACCTGGCTTGAGACGTTTTTGCTGGTATTGTTATATCGAGGTGGAAAAATGAAAATACTACCTTATCCGGATGGAAAACGGTTCGCCTGCACTTTTACCGATGATACCGATTGGGCTGATCCCGAACGTGTAAGAAAAGTGTACGAATTTATTGACAGCTGTTCCTTGAAGGTCACAAAAACGGTGTGGGTATTCCCGGCAAAAAGAAAATCGGGTAATCCTGAGGAGACTGGATTACGTGTCGATGGCTGTACTCTTCAGGACAGGGATTATCTTGAACTGGTAAGATCACTCCAAAAGTCCGGACACGAAATCGCACTGCACATGGCCAGCGGTGGCAATAATACCAGGGAAGAGACTATTGCTGCATATGAAATGTTCAAAACATTACTTGGGCAGTATCCTAAAGTTAATATTAATCATGGTAGAAATGCTGAGGGGATGTACTGGAACCGTGATATTTACGCAAACAGATGTATCAACTGGCTTGCATCTGTTTATATCAGTGATAGAAGCGAGGGACATGTAGAAAAATCCTCCTATTTCTGGGGAGATATTTGTAAAAAACATACGATGTATATGCGCTCTTACAAGTCATGTTGTTTAAATACCCTGAAGGTCAACCGGTCAATGCCCTATATAGAAAAAGGAAAGCCATTTGTGAACGGATGGTTTTCCGCGACTGATCTTGCAGAACCGTGGCTTTTAAAAAAAATTATTACCGATAAAAATATGGAACAGTTGATAAAATCAAATGGCTCCTGCATTGGCTACACCTATTTTCACAAATTTGTCAATGCACAGGGAGAACTGCTGCCCGAATTTATTCAGGCTATGGAACTTCTGAAAAAGTACAGGGAGCAAGGATGGTTTGTTCCTGTTTCAGATCTGCTGGAGAGATTAAAGAATATTCGGAATCTGAAAATTACAGGTAATAACAAGCGTTTCAGGCTGATTAACTGTTCATCACAAAGTATCAATGATGTTTGGCTGCAGGGAACAAAAGGGGATTGCATACAAACCAGTGATGGTGAAACTGCCTGTATCGGAGATGATGGTCTTGCACATTTCAGGTCTGTAAAAGGTGACGACACAGGATTTGAAACTCAAAACCCTGTTTTGCCTGCTCTGGAATTTTTAAACATGCAACTTCACCAGATATATGTACTTATGTTACGCCATATTCATGGAAGAAAATTTACCCGAAAAGGATGGAAATAATTGAAAATAATCGATTATAGATTTGGTAATACCATTCCGTACCTGACAAAACGCCATTTAAAAAGCATGTACAGATCACTTACCATAAAAAAAATGTTCAATGCCATGCTGTTTGCATTTGAATTTCGTGTAAAACGAAAAAATACAGCAGGCTTCCCGCTTTACATTAAAATCGAACCAACAAACATTTGTGACCACTCATGTCCTCAATGTGCGACATTGAACTGGCGGCCGAAGGGGTATATGCAGTGGGATCTGTACAAAAGAATCATCGACAATGTAAAACCATGGTGTATGAGAAACTGTCTCTATGGTCAGGGTGAATCGTTTCTTCACCCGGATATTTATAAAATGATCAGATATTCTGAGGATATGAGATGTCCGGTATCGATAAGTACCAATTTTAATAACATCAATAAAGATGGAATCCAGTCGATACTCGATTCCGGTCTGGATTATATTATTATTTGTATCGATGGTGCAACACAGGAGACTCATTCCAGGTATCGAAGAGGCGGGAATCTTGGCGTTGTACTGGATAATCTTCAGATGCTGGCATCATTGCGCGAAAAAGGTAGTTATACTAAGCCGACAATTGAGATTCAGACGGCATCATTTGATTACATTAAAGATGAAATCCCCCGTATCAGCAGAATGGTTGAAGAACGCGGTGCAGACCTGCACATGATACGGGAAAATATGTATAATGATAAGGTGCAGCGGGCTCCCCGAAGTTCATGTCCGTATCTGTGGGGGTCACTGTTTTACACATGGGAGGGTAAAATGTTTCCCTGTGAGGAGTTCTGCAATGAGCAACATATTGCACCAATTCCTGATCAAAATAAACGGTATACCCCCTCTCGTAATCATTCGCTCCAGGTAAACTGCCGGGATTATGTAACACATCCTGAGAATGGTATTCCGGATACGTCGATCAGATGTTCGTGGTGTCACCATTACAGGTAGCGTGGTGGGCAGTGGGTGGTGGATGGTGGACAGAAGACAGAAGACAGAAGACAGTAAGCGGTGGACGGTGTTCACTTACCTTTAAACGGTGGTCGTGCTGAACCGATTTTTTTTGAATTGCTTTTCTTTTGAAAAAAAGTGATTAATTTTTGTGCATTTTAGAATTTTTGATTACAATTGTTATTTTGATAAGAATTCGGGTTTGAAACAAGTAACAGGGGAAGGTATGGAGCACGAACTGTTCGTGCGTCAATAAGTTATTGCGTTCAAATTACTCTGCAATAAAAGAACTGCGCCTTAAGGAAGTAAAAACTAATGAAAAAAGGAATTATAGTAATATTTATATTCACAAGACTGACTCTGCTTTATTCTGATGATGCATATTTAGGTAGTCAGGGAGGAAACGTATTTCCCGAATATAGCAACTCCATCAGGATGATAAAGGTGAAGTGGACCCCGAATGTGAGACAGAAAATTGTAGTTCTTAAGGTAGGATGTACTGACATTTTAGAATATACATTTAGTAATTCTTCTATGCAATAATT
>JBNKZD010000063.1:0-31771 GCA_050301235.1 Chitinispirillaceae bacterium
GGCAAAAGGGATTTCATCAAGTTATTCTACAGTAAAGATCATAACAGCAGATTCCTCTGCATCAAAGAATAAGGATTCTGCAACGGTACGGATCAAATATGATAATGATAAGAGTGGACCTCAAATGACATTGGTTACTCCCGCAAAGGACAGTGTCACGACCAGCACATCCAGTTACACCATTATTGTAAAATGTGTCGATCCGTCCGGGGTACTTTCAGTAAATGGCACTTCTGGGGCAACAAAATATACCGGAGTGCGTGATACCGGTTCATTATGGAAAATCAATATTAGTACATTAGAAAATAATACAGTAACAGCAGTTGTACTTACTGCTGTCGACAGCTCGCTGAAAGCCAATAAAACGCTTGATACAGTTTATATTACAAGTGAAGTAGTAAATGGGCGTGTTATTACATTTGATAAAAATGACAGCGCTGCGAACGGTACAATGGCAAAGCAGACTATAAACAGCGGATCTTCCGCCCAGTTAACTCTCAATGCGTTTACAAAAACGGGGTGGGCATTTGATGGGTGGGCGACAAGTCCAACCGGTGGGGTGGTTTATAAAGATGGCGCAAATTTTACCATGGGAGATGCTGAAATAACCTTGTATGCAAAATGGTCAGCCAAAGTATATAATGTCACTTTTGATAAAAATGATGCGGGCGCATCTGGAACTATGTTGACTCAACCAATTCCTGCCGGTTCTTCAGCTGTTCTTACAGCGAATCTATTTAGCAAGGCTGGAGCGACATTCGCTGGCTGGGCTACCAGTGCGACAGGAGATGTTATGTATTCAGATAAGGACAATTACACAATAGGTACGGCGAATGTTACACTTTATGCTAAGTGGAAACAAAACGTGTACACGATTACTTTTGAAAAAAATGATGCAGCAGCAACAGGGGTAATGCCAGCCCAAACCGTAAAAAGCGGGTCGGTTGTGTCCCTGGACTCTGTGACTTTTTTAAAAACAGGATGGGCGTTTGCAGGTTGGGCAACAAGTTCAAGCGGTGATGTTGTTTATGTTAACGGTGCCCATTACACTATGGGAACCGGAGATGTTACATTGTATGCAAGATGGAAGCAGAATACGCATACGGTAACATTCGTTAAAAATGATTCAACTGCAACTGGAACAATGTCCGCTCAAATAATCGCAGAAGGCTCCAGGGTAAACCTTACCGCCAATTCTTTTATGAAACCGGGATGGAATTTCACCGGCTGGGCAACATCTGCTACCGGCAACGCGGTGTATGCGAATCAGGATGATTATACAATGGGAACGGTTGATATCACACTGTATGCTAAATGGACGCCAAAGGAGCTGACGATAACTTTTGATAAAAACGATTTGAATGCAGTCGGAAATATGACACCACAAACAGTAACAAGTGGTTCTCTGGTGCCGCTTAAAGCAAATACATACCAAAAAAACGGGTGGACTTTTGCGGGCTGGGCACGTTCTTCTTCTGATACAGTAACTTATCAGGATCAGGGTAGTTACAGGATGGGAGTTGCCAATGTTACACTGTATGCGAAATGGACACCCAAAAATTACACAATAACCTTTGATGCAAATGGAATGAGTGGTTTCATGTTTCCCCAGACGATTGCCTGTGGATCATCCGAAAACCTCAAACCGTTAGCATTTGGTGATGCCGGATGTCATACATTTGTTGGATGGGCTACAAGCCCGAGTGGAAGTGCGGAATATGGTGATCAGGCAAAGTTTACAATGGGTGCCTCAGATGTGACATTGTATGCGACATGGAAGGTAACACCGATAGTTATCAGCCCTTCTTCTGATAAAACGATACAAGCTTGTATAACAGACCCGATAACCGTCAATATTACTGCTGGATGTGCTGCTTCTTATGAGTGGTATTATAATGCATGGGGGAAGGATAATGTAGTTACAAACGGAAATACTTTCGACGGGCAGGGAACTGCAACTCTGACTATCAAAACAGCAGCTGGTATGGATATCTATTGTAACGTTAAGGATTTAGCTGGAAATATCGTAAAAAGTGGTACCTGGGCTGCAGGGACAGCCTTTTGTCCAAAGCCGTGAAGTGATGATATATTCCTCCAGGGGCTGACCACTATATTACTGGCTTATTTTTCGTTATGGGAAACACCCACATATCTCACTCCTGCCTAAGGGTGAACGCCCAAGGTTTTTCATGCAATTTCGTGAAAAACCTTGAGTGGTATTTTGTATATCATTTCTACTTCAGTTATCTCAACCTCGCACCAAACTCCTCAACAACTCTCAATCGTAGCTGTTCCTGAATGCTGTTAATCCAATCATTAGTCAACGTGCGCAGATGTGAACGGTATCGTACCCGGAATGTGTAACTGATATGTCCTTTGCCGAATTTTTTCTCATTTTCGAATGAGTCAAGCAGACTGACTTCTTCAATGAGATCCTCTTTGCTGGCGAAACCACAGTCTCTCATTGCTCCGAACAGATCATTTATTGCAACATGTTTCTTCACAATAATGGAAATATCTCTGTCGGTTGATGGATGTTTACTCACAGGAGTATACCTGCTATCCAGACTGGTGAACTGTCTGGTTATTCGTTCATCTGCAGACCATAATATCCGGATGTCGGGAATATTCATTTTTATCATAGCGATTCTGTCTAAGCCGAACCCGAATGCCCAACCATTGTATTTTATTGGATCGATCCCAAGAAGTGACAGAACGTGTTTGCTTACTATACCCGCTCCGACAATTTCCAGCCATTGTCCATTCCAGTAAATATGCAGCTGGATACTCGGCTCGGTGAATGGGAATGTGTCCGGTTCAATCTGGTACTGCACATCGGGGCCGAAAATTGATTGAGCTATTTCAATAAGAATTTGTGCAAGGTCATCGGTAGTATATTCTTTAATGTCTCTTCTTGTAACGCATATTCCATCAATTTGATGGAATACCGGATAGTGATTCCTGTCAATTTCATCTTTCCTGAAGACATTACCATGGCAGGTTGCAAGCACAGAGCCGTTCGATTCGAGTTTGGAGATAACGCTGGGGTCCCGCAGGTAATATGACCACATTGTTGTTGTTTGAGTCCGCAAGACATCTGTTTGAGTAATATAATACGTATCACTGGTGCTTCTTCCCGGATGAGTTTCGGGGAATCCTAAAAGGTCGAAATTCAATGCCGTTGATATAATACGGGGTATAATCACCGTATCGCTACTTGCCAATGAGGGAATTGCTTTAATAGCTTCAGTGATGTAATAAACCGGAGACCCTTCCGTTCTACTGAGGTCAGAAAGAGAAAAAAGACGTTTGATCTGTAATGATTCATGATCGGTACGTCTGGCAAGATGTTCGAGAATTGATTGTTCATCGGGATTAATGTAATTCATTAATTTTCTCCAAAGTACATGACATTTAAAATAGAATCCCCTTGTCCATAAACCTGACATAAAATGTCCTTCTTATGTCAAATCTAAGGATCAGGAAAAAATACCATAACAAGCGTTGTTCGGAAACGAAGGTTGCTGTGGACGACGGATGTAAAATTATAGATAAAAAGTTAAATATTTTGCGCTTGGGGCGCAAAACCGATGGAGAAAAAGTAGATGGCGGGAGCTGTTTTCCTCAAAATTCCAATCATGTTTTTAATATACAATTATTTAATAGAAAACAAAACATTTTTTTGAAGATAGTTCAACTCCAATGAGAAGTTAGTCGTTCGTCAAGTGAGTGGAGCTCTTCCGGGAGTGGCTCAAGCGGGAGATGGTAGGTAATATAAAAAAAAGCTGAAGATCACAGTGTAATCTTCAGCCCAATTTCAGCAGATGTTTACTACGTAAAGAAAAACTTAGTGCGTAATTTACTTCTTCAGGTAACTATCAATCGCCTCAGCAGCTTTTCTTCCATGGAAGATCGCCCGTACCACCAGTGATGCACCAGTACCGGCATCACCTGCGACGAAGACACCTTTTGATGATGTCTGGTAGTCACTGTTATATTTGATATTGCCCCGGGGGTCAAACTCGACTTCGAGCTCATCAAGCAGCTTGTTATGCTCAACATGAACAAAACCCATTGCCAGCAGAACAAGATCAACTTTTAATGAAAACTCGCTTCCGGGAATCTCGACCATTTTCATGCCGCCCTTTTCATCTTTCTGCCAATCAAGCCGGATGAATTGACCTTCCTGAACATTGGATTTTCCACTGAATGATTTAGTCTGGATCGACCAGTCACGTTCACACCCTTCATCATGTGAAGATGATGTGCGCAGGATCTGGGGCCAGTAGGGCCAGTTAGGGTTCCAGCTGTTTTCCCACACCATCGGTTTGGGAAGCAGTTCGTACTGGTACACCTTTTTAGCTCCTTGTCTGTTAGCTGTGCCAACACAATCAGAACCGGTATCTCCACCGCCTATAACAAGAACATTTTTACCTTTGGCAGTGATGATCTTTTCATCGGGGAGTAGTTCACCCGCGAGTGCTCTGTTCGATTGCTTGAGGTACTCCATTGCGAAATGGATACCGTTGAGATCTCTTCCTGGAACATTTAGATCGCGAGGTTCTCCGGCACCCATAGTAAGAAGGATTACATCAAATGTTTTGCGAAGGTAGCGAGAACTGATATCTTCACCGATAGATACATTCGGTTCAAACACAACGCCTTCAGCACGCATCTGATCGAGACGACGATCGATAATGTGTTTTTCCAGTTTGAAATCGGGAATACCATACCGGAGAATACCACCCATTTTTGCCGAACGTTCAAAGAGCGTTACCTCATGACCCATTCTGCGTAACTGCTGAGCGGCAGCAAGTCCTGCAGGACCGCTTCCAATTACAGCAACCGATTTACCGGTAAGTTTGCGTGGTGGACGGGGAACGATCCACCCTTCTTTAAAACCACGTTCTACAATTGAGAGCTCGATCTGTTTAATGGTGACTGGTGCACTGTTGATCGAAAGTGTACATGCAGCTTCACAGGGAGCCGGACAGATTCTTCCGGTTATTTCCGGAAGATTGTTGGTGGCTTCAAGGCGTGTAAGAGCTTCACGCCAGTCGTTTTTGTAGACAGCATCATTCCATTCGGGAATCAGATTGTAAACGGGGCATCCCATTGCATGGCAGTAAGGAATACCGCAGTCCATGCATCGTGCGCCCTGATTACGCAGCTCCGATTCCGGAAGTGCTATCGAAAATTCTTTATAATCATTAAGCCGTTCTTTAATTGAACGATAGGTTCCGGTTACCCGGGAGTAATCTAAAAAACCAGTAACTTTACCCATTATCTGAAAACCTCCTCGGTAAGGGCCACCGTTTCAGTCTCTTTGGACTCAGCTTTTCTGAGACGTTCGAGAGCGCGGCGATAATCAATTGGCATTACTTTGACAAACTGAGGCAACATCTCTGTCCAGTCGCGAAGAATCGCTGATGCATGCTCGCTGTTTGTCAGTTTAACATGTTCCTGTATCAATCCATACAACAGGTTTTTATCTTCTGCATCAACTACCGGTTCGATGTCGACCATTTCAAGATTGCACTTGGTATCAAACAGCTGATCCTCATCGAGGACAAACGCAATTCCACCGCTCATACCAGCTGCGAAGTTCACTCCGGTGCGTCCGAGAACAACGACGATACCACCGGTCATGTATTCGCAACCGTGATCACCGATTCCCTCGACAACCGCTACAGCGCCGCTGTTACGAACTGCAAACCGTTCGCCCGCCATGCCGTTGATAAAAACTCTTCCGGAGGTCGCACCGAACAGGTTAACATTTCCGGTAATACTGTTTTTGTGTGGTCTGAATGTCGATTTGTGGTGCGGGTAAACGATCAGTTTACCACCAGAGAGCCCTTTACCAAAGTAATCGTTTGCATCACCTTCCAGTTCGAAAGTGATTCCCGATGCAAGGAATGCACCAAAACTCTGGCCGGCACTGCCGGTAAATTTCGCGTGAATCGTATCGGATGGTAATCCTTTTGAACCATGCTTTTTAGAAACTGCAGAAGAGAGTGTCGCACCTGCTGTACGATTATAGTTATAAATTGGCATGTCAATTTTAACCGGTGCCTCATTCTCAATTGCATCATTTGCTTTTTCGATGAGTTCATTATCAATTGAGAGTGAGAAGTCATGGTTCTGCTTGCCGGTGCAACGAAGACTGCCACCCTCCGGAAGGGCTGGCACTGTCAGGATTTTGCTGAAATCAAGACCATTTGTTTTCCAGTGATCGATAGCTTTATTGACATCAAGGACGTCAACACGGCCGATCATTTCGTCGATGGTTCTAAAGCCAAGTTCGGCCATGATCTCACGTGCATCCTGTGCGATGTATTTCATGTAGTTCATCAGGTGTTCCGGTTTGCCAGCGAATTTTGCACGCAGGCGTGGGTCCTGAGTCGCAACGCCTACAGGGCAGGTGTTCACATGACATTTTCTCATCATGATACATCCGAGAGACACCAGTGTTGATGTACCGAAACCATACTCTTCAGCACCAAGGAGCGCTGCTATAACCACATCACGCCCGGTTCTCAGCTGACCATCGGTCTGAACCCGGATTTTGTCACGGAGACGGTTGAGAACAAGTGTTTGCTGTGTTTCTGCAAGTCCGATTTCCCATGGAATACCAGCGTGTTTGATAGATGAAATCGGTGAGTTTCCGGTTCCACCATCATGCCCGCTGATAAGCACCATGTCTGCTTTACCTTTGGCAACCCCGGCAGCAACTGTTCCGACACCGACTTCCGCAACCAGTTTGACAGAAACTCGTGCCTCAGGGTTTGCATTCTTTAAATCGAAAATAAGCTGAGCAAGATCTTCGATCGAATAGATATCATGGTGGGGTGGGGGAGATATAAGGGTCACTCCAGGAGTTGAAAAACGCACTTTTGCGATAATGTCGTTAACTTTGAGTCCTGCAAGCTGTCCACCTTCACCGGGTTTTGCACCCTGAGCCATTTTGATCTGCAGTTCTTTTGAGTTTACCAGATAGTTACTCGTCACACCGAAACGGCCCGATGCGACCTGTTTGATCATACTCTTTTTTAGATCGCCGTTGGGAAGCGGTATGTACCGTTCTTCATCTTCACCACCTTCACCGGAGTTGCTTGCTGCTCCAAGGCGGTTCATGGCGATTGCGATAGTTTCATGAGCTTCTTTACTTATTGAACCAAATGACATCGCAGATGTAACAAAACGTTTGACGATCGATTCTACCGGTTCAACTTCGTCTATTGGCACACTCTTGCGTTGTTTGAACAAGAAAAGACCGCGGAGGGTGCAGAGATTCTTGCTGGAATCATTAATTACCGCTGCATATTGTTTGTAAAAGCCATAGTCACTTTCACGAACTGCACGGTGAATGAACGTAATCGCTTCGGGGGTGTACAGATGTTTTTCCGAAAAACGGCGGAATTGGAAATTACCGCCTGAATCGAGTGCTTCAAGAGCATCATCATCGTTAGAAAATGCGATGCTGTGACGTTTGAGAACTTCTTCAGCAATAATTTCGATACCAACACCGCCAATTCGTGAAGAAGTCCCCGGGAAATAACGGTTGACAAATTCTTCGTTGAGTCCGACTGCTTCAAAGATCTGGGCACCGCGATAGCTGCGAATTGTCGAAACACCCATTTTAGACATCACTTTAAGCAGACCTTTTTTGATTGCTGTAATGTAATGCTCGATGTTGGTTTCGAGTTTGCCCTGAACTTTTCCTTGCTCCTTCAGTTTTGCAATAAGTTCGAAAGCAAGGTATGGATTGACAGCGCTGGCGCCAAATCCGATAAGGCAGGCAAAGTGCATGACATCACGTGCTTCACCGGTTTCGATAATGAGGCCGGTAAGCTGGCGTTTCTGTGTCTTAATTAAATGGTGATGAACTGCCGATGTTGCAAGAAGAGCCGGTATCGGAGCTTTAGAACCACTGACATCACGGTCGGAAAGTATCAGCAGTGAAAAACCTTCATCAATTTTCTGCTCTGCCAGTTTGCAAAGGTTTGCAAGTGCCGGTTCGAGACCTTTTGCCCCGAGTTGTGCATCAAAATGCATTGGAAGAACACAGGATTTATAGCTGTCAACATCAAGGTTGTAAAGCTTTTTCATGTCATCATTGGAGAGTACCGGATGCGGTAGTTTCAGCTGGTGACAATGTTCCGGTGTTTCATCAAGGAGATTACCTTCACGACCAATAAAGCTCATCAGTGACATGACAAGGCTTTCGCGGTAAGGATCGATCGGCGGATTGGTGACCTGTGCGAAAAGCTGCTTGAAATAGTTATAGAGCAGCTGTGGTTTGTCGGATAATGCCGCAAGAGCCGCATCATTTCCCATGGAATGAACCGGTTCCTGTGCGGTTTCAATCATTGCAATGAGGGTTGTTTTGATATCTTCAAGTGTATAGCCGAAGGTCCATTGACGGCGAAGAAGAGACTCATGTTCGATTGCAACCGGACCTGGAACCTGAAAGAGCCCTTTGAGCTCGATGCGGTTCTTTTCGAGCCAGCGTCGATATGGTTTACGCCGTGAAATAGAGGCCTTGATTTCGTTATCGTAAATGATACGGCTGTTGGCTGTATCTACAATAAACATTTTTCCTGGAGCAAGACGACCTTTCTGAAGAACGTCTTCGGGTGCAATGTCAAGAACACCCACTTCAGATGCCATCACCACTTTCCCGCTCTTGGTAATTACAAAGCGGCCTGGTCGAAGACCATTACGGTCGAGTGTGGCTCCGATTTTTGTACCATCAGTAAAAGCAATTGCTGCCGGACCATCCCATGGTTCCATAATCGATGAGTGATATTCAAAAAATGACCGTTTATCTTCACTGATATGATACCGGGCACCAAATGCTTCAGGAACCATCATCATCATGGAGTGTTCGACAGAACGTCCGCTCCATGATAGCAGTTCAAAAACATTGTCAAAAATACCGGAATCGCTCATGTTAAGATCAACGATTGGATACAGTTTTTTGATCTCATCTCCAAACAGTGGTGAAGAGAGTGTCTTTTCACGGGCAATCATCTTGTTGATATTTCCGCGAAGTGTATTGATTTCACCATTGTGGGCCATGTACCGGAAAGGTTGTGCAAGTGGCCATGATGGGAATGTGTTGGTGCTGTATCGTTGATGAATCAATGCGATAGCACTTTCAAATGTGGGATCTGCGAGATCCGGGAAAAACTGCTCGAACTGATCTGCTACAAACATCCCTTTGTAGGTAATTGTCTTACTTGAGCAGGAAACGACATAAAATTCTTCAATAGTGAAATGCTGACGGGTTGCTTCGCGTTCCATACATTTACGGGCGATATACAATCTTCTTTCGAGAGCATCACCTGAACTTGTACCGAACTGGATAAAAACCTGCTGCATATACGGCATGCATGATTTTGCCATATCACCAAGACATTCAGAATGCACAGGAACATCACGCCATCCTAAAACAGTACCACCTTCACTCGCAACCACTGAAGAAATAATCGAAGCGGCAGTTGCCCGTTTCTTGGGGTGTTGAGGCAGAAACAGCATTGCAACACCATATTCACCCTGCTTTGGCAGTTTGAATCCGATTTTTTCTGCTTCTTTTACAAAGAAAGAATGTGGCAACTGGACCAGCATACCTGCTCCATCACCAGTTTTAGAGTCACCGCCAATTGCACCCCGGTGGGCAAGTTTTTTAAGTATGGTGATACCATCACCAACGATCTGGTGTGTTCGCTCACCGTTTACATTGACAACAAAGCCGACACCACAGGCATCATGTTCGTAAAACGGATCGTACAATCCCTGCTTTTTCATGCGCTTTTTGTACCTCAAGTTCGTGAAAGTTTATAGAAAAGTGAAATTTATACAAAAAAGTATCACATATATGAATCTGCCGGTTCTACGGCAAAAATTAAAATCGTACAAATATATAAAAAAAACAGTCATTCATAAAGCACTTATTTTTAATTCGTTTTATTTTAACATTTTTAGGAGTATTGAATTATCAAGTTACCATAATCTATATATATACGGATTAAAATTATTGATCAGGTTCAGATTTTCAAATTTCACGAACCTGCAGAAACGATAGCACAATAGTTTAGTACATATTTGTATTGTGTTGATACAAAATTGTTCCGTATTGTGAGGCGAGTAACTGGCCGTTTAATAGCCGTTTTCCTTAAGTTACTGATTAAAACCGTAAATTTTCCAGTAATTGGACCTGGTTTGAATGGTTGCCATTCAAAAGAACTTGTTACCTTTATCGGCCCGATATTTGATACAGTGAGGCCAGTTTGATCTGTTCAATCTAACTATTGAGCATAAGCTATTTTATCATGTAATAAGTAAGTAATATAGATTACATCTTTATACGTATAACTATTTTCAGAAAGGTTTTTATGAGCAGCAGAAGCGAAGTAACACAGCTTATCGAACCAAAAGTAACCGAAAAGGTTGATTTACCTCTTCAGGCATCAAAGTATTATGGAGTTAATACTTTCAGTGAAGTTGTGATGCAGAAGATGATCTCTGAAAAGACATTTAATGCTTTTAAAAAATGGCAGGATGGTGGTCAGGTTATTTCTTCTGCACAAGCTGATGAAATTGCACTGGCTATGAAAGATTGGGCAATCAGTAAAGGTGCAACAGCATATACACACTGGTTCCAGCCCATGACCGGTCTTACCGCTGAAAAACATGATGCATTTATTTCCATCAGCAGTGTTGGAAGTGTTATTGAAAAGTTCAGCGGATCCAAACTGATCCAGGGTGAACCTGATGCATCATCATTCCCTTCCGGTGGAATCCGTGCTACATTTGAAGCCCGTGGTTATACAGCATGGGATCCTTCATCTCCTGCATTTATTACAGAAGTTGATAATGGTAAAACACTCTGTATTCCAACAATTTTTGTCTCCTACACCGGAGAAGCACTTGATAAAAAGTTGCCACTTCTGCGCAGTGATGCAGCTATCAGTAAAGCTGCTGTTGAATTGTTAAAACTTTTTGGTCATGATGTAGCCAGTGTTTATTCTACATGCGGTCCTGAACAGGAATATTTCCTTATCGATGAAGCATATTACCGTATGCGTTCGGATCTTCTCCTCACCGGTCGCACACTTCTTGGTGCACCGTCACCAAAGGGGCAGCAACTTGAAGATCAGTATTTCGGTTCAATCAAAGACCGTGTTCTCAATTATATGCATGATGTAAGCGTCGAAGCTTACAAACTTGGTATTCCCGTAACAACTCGGCATAATGAAGTTGCTCCGCACCAGTATGAATTTGCGCCAATTTTTGAGCCGTCAAACCTCGCAGCAGATCATAACCAGCTCCTTATGGATCTCATGAAGAGAGTTGCATCCCGGCATGGTCTTGTTTGTCTGCTTCATGAAAAACCATTTGCAGGTGTTAATGGAAGTGGAAAGCACGTTAACTGGTCGATGTCTGATAATAAAGGCAATAACCTTCTCAACCCTGGAGATACACCTCAGGATAATCTTCTGTTCCTTACTGTATTGAGCAGTGTTATTCATGCTGTATACAATAACAGTGACATCCTGCGTGCGGGGATTGCATCTGCCGGAAATGAACATCGCCTTGGTGCAAATGAAGCCCCACCAGCTATTATCAGTATTTTCCTTGGTGAGCAGCTCACTAATGTTGTCAACATGATTGAAAGCGGCAAGTTTGAAAAGGCAAAGCAGCAGGATCTTGTTGATCTTGGTGTCAAGCTCCTTCCTCGTTTTACCAAAGATACAACCGATCGCAACAGAACATCTCCATTCGCATTTACCGGTGCAAAATTCGAATTCAGAGCCTGTGGAAGTGCGATGAATATTTCTACATCTCTGACCGTGATCAATACTATCGTTGCCGATTCAATGAGTATCGTTGTTGAGAGAATCAAAGCTGAAGCTGCCAAGGGTGGTGAATTCAGTGCTGCAGTTCTTAAAGTCCTTGCTGGGGTTATTAAGGAATCACGCAATATTCTGTTCGAAGGCAATAACTATTCAGATGAATGGAAAAAGGAAGCTGAAAAGCGCGGTCTTCCGAATGTTGCTTCAACCCCTGAAGCTCTGAAGGCACTTGCGACTCCAAAGGCTATCTCGTTGTTTGAACGTCAGGGTGTTTTCTCCAAAGTTGAACTTCAGGCTCGTTATATTATATGGCTTGAAGCTTACGAGAAGATTCTTGATATTGAAGCAAAAACCCTTGTCGATATCGTTAAGACACAGGTATTACCTTCTGCTTATGATTATCAGGCAGACCTGGCCAGTGGTTTTGAACTGCTCAAGGAACTCAATGATTCTAAATCAGTTGCATTTGTAGATGGTGCTCTTGAGGATCGTAAAGAGGCTCTTGCTCAGCTTACTGCTGATGTCTATTATATCAGAAAGAACATCAAGGAACTTGAAGAAGCTCTTCATAAGATGCATTCAATGGAACTTGAAGCCCGCACCGCATTCATTTTCAAGGATGTTAAAGAGCATATGGATCATATTCGTCGCCATGTTGATGCTCTCGAACAGACAATGTCTGATTCACTCTGGACATTGCCTAAGTACAGAGAAATGCTCTTTATCAGCTAACTTTAGACTGATATATTCTGTATTTAAAGGCTCCCGTTTTTCGGGAGCTTTTTTTTAAAATAAAATACCTGTTTCATTTCCTTAAAAATCTTCAGGTATTGGTTTCAAGTCGCAAAGGATAGTCAACTAACGACTTGATTTTTAATCGATTAGCTTCTTCTATACTGATTTGACCTGTGGTCGCATCCCTGAATACATTCTACTATTCACTTAATAGGTTGTCACTATGATGGTTTAATAATAAAATTTTATCTGCTATTACTAATTATGACCGGAGGAACAAGTGAGTTCATCTCCAGAAAATGGCTATCTTCGTTCAAGCACACTGCACTTTGCCCGTAAAATGTGTCAATCAATTTATGATATGGCTGGTATCTCTTATACAGTGAACGAAGCGTCATTCCAGGAGGCATCATTCATTTCCACCTATAAAATGATTACATTCATCTCTTTTTCCGGTATGATTCAAGGTAATTATTTATGCAGTTGTGATGAAGCTGTAGCATTAAAAATCATAGGGGCTTACAGCGAAGGAATGACGGATCAACAGATTCGTGAAATGCGGCTTGAATTCAGCGGATTTATAAAAGAATTGCTTAACTTGTCGGTTGGCCAGTCGATAGTGGAATTAGAGAAAAATTTTGGTGATCTGACATTCAACCCTAGTACGGTTGTATATGGAGAACTGGATTTTCCAGAATTTCTATCTGGTAACATTCTTCTGGAGAATGCTAATGGTAACATTTTATGCGGATTTTCACTCAATCTTGCAAATTTACGTATTGGACAAAAGCTGGAAGAAGCACTAGTAGAGATTGAACGAAAAACTGCTGAAGCGCTGGAGGCAAAGAAAAATATTTCCAGTATTCTGGAACTATTACCAATCGGTCTGGTAGCGATAGATCAGTTCGGCAAAATTTTACCAGGATACAGCAAGTCTATGCATGCAGTTGCCGGGGTTGACAGTGATGTGTCACTTGTGGGTAATTTGTTGACTGGTTTGCTTAAAATTGACGAAAAATCAGGTGTTGCCTGGAAAAACTGGCTTAAACTGGTTTTTACAAAATATAACCAGATACCATTTAGAGATCTTCATGAATTATGTGAAATCAATGAAGTAAAAACTGCTGATCAAAGAATTCTAAAGTTTGAATGGTATCCGGTAGTTGATACTATACGTAATGTAATGGAGAAATTGCTTGTTGTGGTGGAAGATGTGACCCAGCAGCGCAATCTTGAATGCAAAATGAAAGAGCTCAACAGCAAGCACCAGGAAAATCTTGATATGGTTTCGCAAATAGTCAATATCGGTCCGGAAGAAGTGACCGATTTTATTTATGATTCTTCACAACTGTTAACTGATGCTCAGAACATCGTTGAAGAAGAGAGGCATAATCGCGCGTTTATAGATGATTTGTTCAGGACGTTTCATACACTGAAGGGAAGTTCAGGGCAATTCCAGTTCACCGCACTTCAGGAAATGGCCCACAAAGTTGAAGATCACCTTCGGATGTATCGCAATGCCAGTTGTGATATTGATGATGGTATTATATCTGAAGTAAAGTCTTCGATTCGGGATGCCAGGAATTATATCACAAGGATCAAAGATATCCGCGCAAAACTGGGAGGCAAAAATGAGACGTTACGCCAGAAAGCAACCCGTGATCCTGATACGATAATGGTGAGCGCCGGAAAGATTGAAGATGTAAAAAACAGAAGTAAAAAGTTGCTTGTGAAGGGGAAAAATTTTATTAGTGATCCGATGTTTATTGATGAGATGGTACAATGTCACAATGCTCTTTGTGAACTGAAAAGAATGAAGCTGTCATTCTTTCTCTCTTCTCTTGGATCACTGGCATATAATATAGGGGAAAAAACAGGGAAGAAAGTATCGTTGTCAATTACTCAAGATATCGGTATTGAAATAGATATTATAAGAATAATTCACCAGTGTTTCATTCATCTGATCAATAATGCTATCGATCATGGGATTGAACCCCCGAAAGAACGACTAATGGTTGGGAAGATAGAGTGTGGTGTTATTGTCATTTCGGGAAAAAAAGAAAACGACTCCTACGTGATCTCCTTTGAAGATGATGGTAAGGGAGTAGACTTTGATGCAGTTAAAGAGAAAATTAAAGGTCTTTTTGGTATGTCTGATAATGATATTGAAAGAATTGACGATGAAGAAATGCTGAGATTTTTATTCAAACCTGGGTTTACGACCCGCCCATCTGTAACGATGCAGTCGGGGAGAGGAGTAGGGCTGGATTTTGTATATCACACCTCGAAAAAACTTGGTGGCGATGTGAAAATTAAAAGTATAAGAGGGAGAGGCACAACAGTTTCATTAATTGTGCCTGTTCCGGAAAATTAAAATCGAAAACACCCTCATAATCGTCAGTCCGGACTGACCGGAGGTGCTAAAGGTCAGACAAATTTAAAATTTGTAAAAAGTAAAGGGAGGTCATTGTATGCCAAAGACTGTTGTAATTGTGGATGATTCAAAGTTTCTGATTAAGCAGATTGTCGAATTTTTTGAAAACCAACTCGGTTTTCAGGTTATGGCATTGGGAAATGATGGAAATGATGCAGTTGAACTTTACAAGAAGTATAAACCGGACCTTATCACGTTGGATATTACAATGCCCAATAAGGATGGTACGGATGCATTGAAAGAGATTATGAAGGAGTTTCCTGATGCAAATATTCTCATGATTTCAGCTGTTCGGGGAAGTGCTATGCTTGATTGTATGAATGCTGGTGCGAAAGGGTATATCGAAAAGCCGTTAAAGTTTGCAGATAGTGAATTCGTGAATGACTTTAAGGAAACGGTAAATCAAATATTTACAGGATAATTTTTTACATCGAAACAGTCACTGATAGAAATCAAAACCTCAGAAAATACTTTACTTGTAAAATGTTTAGTATATAATGTAAAACTGATATATGGATTTGTTTTTATTTCAGATAACAATGAAATTGGGGGGAAAGGTTGGCCTCAACTCCAGGAAACGGATATCTTAAAAATAATACCCTGAATTTCGCTTCAAAAATGTGTCAGGCTATATGGGATATGGTTGGTGTATCCTTTAAAGTTAAGGAAGACACTTTCAGTGAATCTTCATTTAATTCACCCTTCAAAATGGATACGTTTATCTCATTTTCAGGCATAATCCAGGGAAATTATCTCTGTAGTCTGGATGAAGAAACTGCATTGAAAATTATTGGTGCTTTTTCTGATGGAATGTCTCAAGAACAGATACACGAGATGCGTCCGGATTTCAGTGGATTTGTAAAAGAGGTATTGAATTTGTCAGTCGGACAATCCATTGTTGAATTGGAAAAAAATTTCGGGGATTTGACTTTTAATCCCAGTACGGTTGTGTATGGTGATCTGGAATTTCCTGACTTTCTATCAGGTAATGTACAGGTAGAGAGTGAACATGGTAACATTTTATGCGGATTTTCACTCAATCTTGCAAATTTACGTATAGGACAAAAGCTTGAGGAAGCACTGATAGAAATCGAAAAGAAATCGGCTGAAGCGCTTGAAGCCAGGAAAAATATTTCCAGTATACTTGAACTTCTACCAATCGGATTAGTTGCTATTGATCAGTTTGGAGTGATTCTGCCTGGTCATAGTAAGTCGATGAATGTTGTGGCTGGTATTGAAGAAAATATGGTCCTCACAGGCAGCTTTCTTCCGGATGTTCTTAAAATTAAAAAAGATGTTGGGATTTCCTGGAAAAACTGGCTTGATCTTGTTTTTACCAAATTTGATGTAATCCCATTTAGAGATCTTGCCAGCTTATGTGAAATTAATGAAGTTACAACTAATAGTAAGCAGATCTTAAAGCTGGGTTGGCTACCGGTAGCCGATCATGAAAACAAGGTACTTGAGAAACTGCTGGTTGTTATTGAAGATGTTACAAGACAGCGCGAACTTGAACGAAAAATGGAAGAATTAAATAGAAAACATCAGGAAAATCTGGAACTGATTTCACAGATTATCAATATTGATCCAGATGAAGTGACCAATTTCGTTTATGATACTACCCGCTTGCTCAGTGATGCTCAGAAGATTGTAGAAGGTGATAGTCGTGATCGTGAGTTTGTGAATGAAATGTTCAGAACGTTTCATACGTTAAAAGGAAGTTCTGGGCAGTTTCAATTCAAGTTACTACAGGAGATGGCCCATAAAGTGGAAGGTCATTTAAGACATTATCGTAATGATTTACATAATATCGATGAAAAATTAATATCTGAAGTTAAGAACTCGATTGAGGATGCAAGAAATTACATAACACGAATTAAGGACATTCGTACCAAGTTAGGTGGAAAAAACGTAACTTTGCGGCAGAAAGCCGATCGAGATGTTAATACGATTATGGTAAGTGCCGGTGATATTGATGATCTTAGAATTCAGTACAAGAGCATTATTATTAAGAGTCAAAGTATGATAAAAGATAAGTATCTAATAGATGAGATGGCTCATTTTCATGATGCTCTGGGTGATCTTAAACGAATGAAATTATCGTTTTTCCTTTCATCCCTGGAGTCGCTTGCACAGAACAGCAGTCAAAAAGTAGGCAAAAAGGTAACAATCGCAATTACATTAGATATAAGTATCGAAATCGATATTTTGCGTACAATTCATCAGTGTTTCATTCACCTGATAAATAATGCTATTGAACATGGCATTGAGTTGCCGGAAGAACGTCTGAAAACCGGAAAAATTGAGAATGGGGTAATACTGATCTCTGGAAAAAAGGAGCATAGCAGCTACATAATCTCTTTTGAAGATGACGGAAAAGGGATCGATCATAACGCAGTCAGAGAAAAAATTAAAAGAACGTATTCTGTTAAAGATGAGGATATTCAAAAACTTAGCCATACTGAACTATATACTTACTTATTCAAACCTGGGTTTACGACTCGCTCTACGGTAACATTATTGTCTGGAAGTGGAGGCGGGATGGATTTTGTATTTAACACATTGTCACAGCTTGGTGGGGATGTTAAAATAAAAAGCGAAGAAGGTAAAGGAACTAAAGTAATGCTGATAATTCCGGTTCCGAAAAATTAAAAACGTATTTGGTGATTAATATGAAAAAAATGGTTAGCATAAAAACAAAGCTGGTTTCAAGTACCATGGTACTTATTTCAGTGATTTTTGCATGTGTTCTTTCTGCTATCATAATAATGAATATTGTAAGTGTTGAAAAAAATATTTTCAAGCAGAAAAAAAATATTCTTGAAGCTCTTATTACTAAAGGTAAGACTCTTGTACAGAACAACAGTATGGCAATGACTGGTATGGCAGAAGATAATGCATTTACAGCGATTCAGACGCTGGTTTCTTCAACTGTTAAAGAGGATGATGATGTAACTTATGGAATTTATATGAACGAAGGAAATATCCCATGGGTAAATGCAACCGTTGATAATCCGGAAGGGACGGTAAGTTCACCTGAGCCTCTAACTGACAGCATGTCACAGTGGGCTGCATCGGTTAATGTAGCCTCTTATCGAACACATTTTCCTGGTAAGTTGGAGGTGATCGAGTTCGCAGCACCAGTGTCTTCAGAAGATGGCAAAATGGGGTGTATCAGGTATGGGTTAAGTACCAAAAAAATGAATGAGATGATAAATGATGCGCTTGAAGGTGGGCGGACATCGCGAAATGTTTCAATCGGAATAGTATTGTTTCTGGGAATAATATCGCTTACTACCGGCTATTTACAGATTAAACGTATCGCTGGCAAAATTACCAGCCCAATTGGCACATTAGTAACATCTGCACAAACAATTGCCGGTGGTGATTATAATCGAGTTGTCACTTCGGAAAGTGATGATGAAATCGGAAATCTCGCAGAACATTTTGAATCGATGCGTGCGACAATTAAGAAGTATACCGATCACCTTCAGGACCTTATTGACGAAAAAATGCAACAGGTTAATGACATCCTGAATAATATTGATCAGGGATTGTTTACAATAAACCTGGATGGCACCGTTAATAAGGAGTATTCTGCAAGAGCAAACGTCATATTAAAAGTTGATGATATCGCTTCACATGATATAAATCAATTGTTACGCCTTGATACCAATCAGAAATCTTCATTTTACGAATGGCTGAAACTGGTGAAAAACAGGCATTCATCGCAACGTTGGCAGAAATTGACGAAGCTTGCTCCGGTACAGGAGCTGGAGCTGTTACAGAATGAATCCAATACACAGCAGTTTGTATCGATATCATATCAGAAAATTTATGATAAAGCAGGAAATTTATCCAAAATTATGATACTTGCTATGGACGAAACTGAGAAACGGCTTAAAGATCTTCAGATTGCTGCTGAAAGGCAACAGCATGAAAATGAGGTCAAGGCGATTTTAGGTATTGCCAATACCCCTGCAGAAGAGATTGCTGAATTTACTGAAGATACCAAGGAACGTTTGCGGGAACTTCACAATGAGGTTAAAGCACATCTGGAGGGTGTTATCCGCCAGCGTGATTACTATCCTGAAGGTCCGGAATATGAAATTACGAAAGAGAATATTGATGCAATGTACCGTCACATTCATACCATAAAAGGTAATGCCGGCTCGTATGGTTTTGAGATGATGTCGACAATTGCACATAAAGCTGAAGATATGCTTGAAGAATTACGGGAACCTGTGAAAATGCGACGCGGTGATAGCCTTGGGATGATCGCTGAATATCTGATAAAAATGGATGATGCGATGGAAGATATTCACCAGAAAATTAAACTTGTATTTGGCCGGGATGATGAAATCACTGTTCGAATTCCTGAGCACAGGATTGCGAAAATTCAGGATATCTGTACAGAGCTTGAATCAAAAATCTCAGACAACAAATTTGAGCCTCTCTTTCTTGAATGTATGATGTTAACCTGGAAACCGTTAAAAACGATTACTCGTAAATATTTGAAGATAATACAGAAAGCAGTGAGGAAACAGAATAAAAATATAGAATTTGAAGTGGTAGACGAAATGGCGTTGTACCCTGTAAATGAACTGAGCTCTTTCGATGATGCTTTGATTCATTTAATGCGCAATGCAGTTGATCACGGTGTTGAAGAGCCTGAAGTGCGGGAAGAAATGAATAAAGGAGTAGGAAGAATTAAGTTTGAATATTCAAAAAACAGCACTCAGAGAATTATCAAAATCTCTGATGACGGACGAGGAATTGATACTGAAAAACTTGTTGAAAAGTCGATGCAAAAAGGTATAATAAAAGCTGATGATGTGCTGAAGATGAGTGAAAAAGACAAGTTAATGCTGATGTTTCATGCTGGTATCTCGACTTCTGATAAAATAACAGATACTTCCGGGAGAGGTATTGGAATGAATGTAGTAAAAGAGAAGGTTGAAAACCTTGGTGGGAAATTAGAAATAAATACTGTTCTCGGAAAAGGTACAACTTTTACAATACTACTGCCGGTTTAAAATAGAAAATTGAGGTTGATGATTGTGATACTTGATAACGCTGAAAAAGAAAAACTGGAACTGTGTGCAGAAATTTTTCCTGCAATTGGTATCGAATGCATTGGTGCCTTTGCAGGTAAAAGAAGTAATATGCTCAGGCCCTGGGAAATTCTTGAACGGTTACCAGGTGATAATCCACACAATATAATACTTGGTACAGGAAATAATCTATATCAGGCAATATATGCCATAAGTTTCAAAACAGAAAGTGATATGGGATTAATATCTTCGTCTAATTTCGAGGAACTTATTGATGCCTGGGGTGAGTTTGCAAATACCTATTGCGGCATGTTGATGGATAAGGCTTCATTTACCGATAGCTTCGGTTTTTTAACACAATCGATACCTCAATATTCCAGCGGTAATGTTTTTTATTCAAAAGCATATGCATGCTGTGGAACATTAATTACAGCAGATAATCTTGAAATTAATATGGGGTTTGCAATAAGAAAGTTTCTTGTGTGAAGGCTTTGGCATTTTAAATCCGCGAGTCCCGGCAATTTTTACAAAATGTATTCCTGTTCTACCTTTTATTTGGGTTCGGTTTCGGTAAAAGGTCAGTCTAACTATATAGGTTTTACGATAAGAAAAAATAGTTATAATAAGAATGTTGTATATTGTGAAGTGAGGCTGAAAATATGTCTAAGACGGTTGTTGTTGTTGATGATTCAAAGTTTCTGGTGAAACAGATCGTCGATTTTTTTGAAAAACAGTTGGAATTACAGGTGCTGGGAACTGGAAATGATGGCAATGAGGCAGTTGAACTGTATAGAAAACATAAACCGGACCTTATAACACTGGACATTACCATGCCAAATAAAGATGGTATGGAAGCGATGAAGGAGATCCTGCAAGAATTTCCTGATGCCAATATACTTATGATTTCGGCAGTACGTGGCAATGCTATGCTTGAATGTATGAATGCTGGTGCGAAAGGCTATGTCGAAAAACCGTTCAAATTTGCTGATAGCGAATTTGTTAATGATTTCAAAGAAACTGTCAATGAAATTTTCAATAAATAACATATTGTAATCTAAAAAGTAAAAGAAAAAAGAGTATGAGAACAAAACTATTTTTGATTCTTATGGTTTATCTGATCGGCAACTCCTCTGCACAGGATAAAGTGTATGTTTTTTATCCTTCTGTTGCACGTCCTCAGGCTATACAGGATAAAATACAAAGTAGTGCTCAGGGTGTTGAAGTAACGGTTTATGGCAGGTATAACGATTTTACAGCAAAAATGGAGATGGAACCTGCTCAGATGATCATAACAAAACCAGCTCTTATCAATAAATACGATGACTATGAAGTCAAAATTAAAGGAACTCGTGCTGGTAAAACGGAAGAATCGTATGTTTTACTATCGATAAACAATAGGGTCGATATCGCTACATTAACACCAGAAACGGTCATAGGTACTATAGATATTTTTGGCAGAAACGGAATGAATGATTTTGCTAAGCAGTTTTTTACAAAAGTACCCAAACTAAAAAGAGTTATAAAAATGGAAGATTTACTGCCATTGTTAACATTCAATATGGCCGCTGCAATCCTCGTGCAGGAGCCTGCTGTTCAATATTTTGAGTCAACATCAAATTTGAAGTTTACAATAACGAAGCTTTCGGAGACAAAAGACGGAATAGTTGCATTAGCCGTGAAAAGTGGGGGAAAAGCTGACAAAATTGCTACTGTTTTAAAATCAGCCGATAAAGAGCTGTGCTCTTTCTTTGAGGTGGATTTATGGAAATGAAAAAATCAATCTGTTGGGAAGGTCTGACAATGTCATATATAGCCAAAATTTTAATCGTTATATTGTTGCTAGTGGATTCCATCCCCTCAAAAGATCTCATTCTGGTTTTAAGAAGGGATGGTAAGGACTTTGAAGATGCATTAAAAGGCTTGACTGAAGAATTGAAAACGGATTTCAATCTTAGAGACAAAAAAATCGAGGAAATGAAAGAAGTCAATGAAATTAAGGCAGAAATTGCATCAGTACGTCCAAAATTAATTGTTCTGATGGATAACTCTGCTATTACTTTGTATAAAAAATACCTGGCTGGTTTAAAAGAGGGAGACGCAATCATACCGACAGTTTCCATAATGGGAGTTTTTATAAAAAATGCAATCAGTGATATCAAGAATGCATGCGGGATTTCGTACGAGATACCGATTGTGACCAGTATAGTCAGTTTAAGATCGGTACTTGGTTCATCTATGAAAAAAGTCGGTGTGATTCATAGAGAGTTTTTGAATGATTTTGTTGTAAAGAATAAAAAGTTTTGTAAAATGGAGGGGATAGAGATAATTGATATATCATTACCAAATAAGAGTGATGATTATAAAAAATTACTTAAGAACAGTCTTAAAACTCTTTTTGAAGAAAAAAAAGTTGATGTTCTCTGGGTGCCAAATGATAATGCATTCCTAAATATCGAGATAATTCAGAATGTATGGGTACCGGTTGTAAAAAAAGAGAAAAAACCTGTTGTCGTAGGTGTAGAACTACTTGTGAATCCTAAACTGGATTTTGGAACATTCGCGGTGCTTCCGGATCATGTCGCACTTGGAAGTCAGGCTGCAGAAATGATCTATGATATTATGGATAACGATTGGCAATGTGATGAAGGCAAGGTTGATCCTCCCTTGGCAGTATTTAAGATAATTAATCTCAGGCAGGCTAAGAAAAATTTCAATGTTGCGGATGAAAAATTGAAGGCTGTTGACAAGGTTGTAAAGTGATTCGATTCTTGTACTTAATGCAGTTGTGTATCGAAGGAATAGATGTCGGATTCTGAATAAAATAACCCCTGCTTTTTTAACAATGTTCGGGTTAAAAGACAGCAATTTGCAAATCGCTGTCTTTTTTTAAACCTTCTTAATCGGCAACCCCATCAATCTCAAAAACGAACCATTATCCCGCCATCCTGGGGAAACTTTTACATGACAGGTGAGGGTAACCGGACATCCCACAAGTTTTTTCATTTCCATTCGGGCACCCTTTTTAATTTTTTCGATCCCTTCGCCTTTGTTACCTATAATAATGCCCTTTTGTCCATTAGTTTCAACATGAATTGTTGCAATAATCTCATGTCGTTCCGGGGTTTCTTTGTAGGACTCTATTTCAATAAAGGTTGCATGGGGAACTTCCTCTTTTGTGTTCATTATAATAAATTTTCGGATATATTCTGAAGCGAAGAAACGAAGGCTCGCATCGGTGATCTCTTCAGGATCATAAAACTGAGGGCCTTCCTGGATAAACTGGTCAAGACATGCAAGTACCTGATCTCCACTACCTTGGTCAAGCGCTGAAATACGTACAGACGGCGAGCCTTTCAAGGCTGGAAATTTCTCGAAAAAGGATGCAATAACAGCATCCGGATGCTTGGTTATGTCGATCTTGTTAAAGATTATTATTATATTTGTTTTCTGTTTCTGAACAATTTCAGCAACAGCCTCTTCTTCATTGCCGAATTCTCTCGAACAATCTACAACGTAACCAACACAGTCGATACCACCTTCATCAAGCATTTCTCGTACTTCGGTTATCATTGCTTTGTTCAGGGCATGTTTCCCCTTGTGAACTCCTGGGGTATCAACAAATACGATCTGTATGGAATCTGTTGTGTAAATTCCGCGCATATTCTTCCGGGTTGTTTGCGGCAGGGGAGTAACAATCGAGAGATTCTCTTTAAGGATGTTGTTGAGAATACTGGATTTCCCGCTGTTTGGTCTTCCGACAAGTGCGACAAACGCTGATCTGAATTTTTTTTCTGTTGTGGTGTCATCCATGTTTGAGAGTCCATTCATTATTTAAAGGTAATCACATTATTGGCCTGAGAATACTCAGTGATTCGCGTATCGCCTCACCCCCTGACCCCCTCTCCATTGGAAATGGAGAGGGGGAAGATGAATCGATTGCAGTTTATTGGCACTTTTCTACAAGAATGCAGAGAAGGCTTCACGATTATCTTTCTACCACATACTGAGGAGCACGGCCTGAAGGCTCGTGCCACACACATATTGGTAAATATAACATAGCTTACATTGTTATAAGGATAAGGTTGTTAATATCCGTGTGTGCTATTTTAAATTCACCTCAAATCCCTCTCCACAATGGCGGGAAACAAAATAATCTCTTCTTTCCCCCTCTCCATTCACTAATGGGTAGGGGGGTGAGGCGATCTGCGAAACCCGCGTTATTCAATTGCTTTCAGTCTTACTCACACTATCAGCGAGCGATGCAGCCATTTTCAGTTCCTTCTCATCTTCAAGTTGAATAGTACGTAAATATTTACGAAAGTATTCTTCTGCAATATAACTTGAATGAACCGTCCAGTATGCTCCGTGTACTGTCAGGACGCCAACTGCTATGCGCTGACGTCTGTCATCAGGATGTTTAGCGAACCCAATAAACCAGTCAACACGTCCTATACTATCCTTGTCAACCGATCCGGTTTTCCCACCATAGTCGATATTGTCAAATCGTGACGAGTTTTTCATGTATCGAAACGATTTCCTTGCGGTACCATATCGTGCAACACATTTCATCATATGTGTGAGTTCTTTTGCAGTTGAAGGGGCAATCGCTGACTGCAATGACTTTGAATTCGCTCTGTAAATAATTGAATCGCCGTTTGAAACACTGTCAACGATGTGCGGGACTGGGATTTGACCCTGCTGTGCGATTGCTGCTGCCATAAGTGCGCCCAGCATCGGTGACAGAGTGGTTTTCTGGTTGAATCCGGAAGCGAGTTCTGCAATGGAGAATGTGGAATCGGTCTGAGGCAGTGATGAAACTTCCACAGGCAATTCAAAGGAAATTTCGGTGTCAAATCCAAATCGCTTTCCAATTTCGTAAATACCATTTCTGCGGAGTGTATACATTCCTATGCGTGCAAACACCGGGTTCATCGAGTTGGCGTAGGCAAATTCCAGTGAAACATCTTTGAATACGGCAAGCTCTTTTTTGAGTTGGTACTTGTAAAGAGTATGATTTCTTCCAGTGTGAGGAATAGTCGTTTCTGATGTAAATGATGCCTGTTCGATTGCGGCTGCTGCGGTGACTGTTTTAAATACTGAAGCCGCAGGGAAAATGCTTCTGCAATACAGGTTATTACCAAGTGATGGCATGCTGTCGTGGGTCCATGATATCAATGATAATACCCGCCCCGTTCCCGGGTGAAGAGCAACTATGGCGCCATAGAGGGGTTTATAGCGTTTCATTAGTGAATTACCAAGTTTTTGAAGGGATGAATCGAGGCTGTAGTAGAGGATAAGTTCTTTTTTACCATCTTTAATGGTGTCGAAGGATGTTGTAAACGACCCCTGATACTGATTCAGCAATGAACTGACTTCTGAAAAGCCAAATTCAGCCTGCTTTTTAAGCACCGGTATAGATGTGTTCACTACCGCCGGTTTTTTTTTATCTCTCTTTTCTTTTCTCTTTTTTTCTTTTTTTAGCTTTTTAAGAGCAACCTTTTTTGGCGCATCAGAAGCAGTATTTTTATCAGATGTAATTACACCGCTTATTGCAAGCCAACTGATAGTAGTGAACAGCAGTAAAAGGAGCAGAATGCGAATCCTGCCCTTTCTTGGGAAAAGAGACTTTTTTGTAGCGCCGTCACGCAGTACACGGCGCATCATCGGAGAATGTTCACTCATCGATAGTTAAAATGTTATTGCAGTTTGAACACTCAGGAAATTGTTCGGAGCAAGCTTTCCATTTGATTTTGTTTTATATCCAAAGCGCCAGTCACAAATAAGGGATGCACCTTGTGTAATCTCAAAACCTAACCGGTATCCGTAATACATAAAAGGTGTTTCCTCAAAGAACTTATCATAACTCATGTTATTTGTAATATAGTTGCCAATCTCAGTTTTTGTGTAGTACGCTTCAAGACGATTGATTTTAGGAATTTTCTGCATAATCAGATCGCCTATAGAGCCGGTAACTTCAAATCGCTGATCGGTATTGTCGCGCTTCTGACCAACCATATACTGATAAGAACCATCAATGGTGAGAACGTTGGCAATATTAAATCCAAGTCTACCAAAAACGCCATTGAGTTTATCATCAGGGATACGCTGCTCTTTAATACTGATTTTGGTACTATCAAGATAATTATAGTTACGTATGATACGTTCGTCGAGATACCAGGTGTTGAAATATCCCGGTGTAAACCGCCCCTGCACCCTGCGGTATTCAACGTTGGCCCAGAACATTGCCAGTTTGAGTGCAACACCTGGAGCACCCATACCCCAGCCACGTTTTCCATCATCCCGGATACCTGCCTGACCGTACAGATCGAGATTGAGAATCTTTGAGCTGATCAGAGGAACACTGACATCACCACCGATGAGACCGTATTGATCGTTTTCACGGCTTGCCCATTTATCTTTGTGCTCAATAACTGTGTCTAAATCACCACGACTTCTATGTATAGCTAATATCGAATCATATATTGTTGATTGAGAATACATATCGTACAAGTATGTTATATCTGTGATATGATCATCATCTCGATCCCATCGTTCCGGACCATCTTTCATGTACGCTGGAATTGAAAAATTCCACTTTCTTGCCGGAGCATACTGATTAAGATCCACCGCATACGATCCGGCAACGTTGATCCCGCTTATTATCGGCATCTCGGTCATTTTGAGCGGTTTGAATCCAAGCCGTGCTCCCAGTACGCCGCCATCATTGCGGAAATCTTTAAAATCGGCAATCACTGTCTGCAATGTTAAACCAATGGGTGTAAGGTCATTCAAATTAAATTGTAGACCAAGCAGCTTCTGGTCGGGATAGTGAAGCATGTTGGTAAACCGGTCAACAAGAAATCCATACCCCAGGGTTACACTGGACAAACCACCAACTTTGACAAACAGCGGATCGGTTTCCTGACCGAAACGGATATATCGGATTTTGCGGGTTAGAGCATCAAACCAGTCATCACTGAAGTTCCAGCCTTTGTTGGAAAATTTACCATCTGCATCAATAAAAAGTTCAAGATCAAAAAAGATCCCGAATTTCCAAAGGGGAACATCAACACCAAGAGCTATTCGTGTCCACTGCTGATTGTCAACAGTCACCAGACCGGCTCCGATTTCCCATTTTGGAGCTGATGGTGCCCCGGCTGCATTACTTTGTTTATCATCCTCAGGTTTTTTTTCAGTTTCTTTTTCAGGAGCGGTTGCTTTTGGTTCTGAACTTGTCGTATTGTTATTATCAGAATTTACAGGCACAGCTGCCGGATTGGCACTTCCTGCTGCTGGTGCTGAGGTTTTTTGTTTGTTCTTCTTCTTATCTTTTTTTCCGGATTCCGGAGGTGTTGTTTTAACTGCTTCTGCTGGTTTTTCCGATGGTGTGCTGGTTACCTGTGTTACTGAAGGAGTAGTAACTGGCACGGCGTTTGGTGTTGCCTGTTGTTCTGTTACGACTGGAGCAGTTTCATTCTGTGGAACCTGTTGAGGTTGTGACGCATCCTGCTGGATATCAGTTTGAGGAGCGGAGCTTCCTTGATTTTTTACACCATTGATCCATTGCTGAAGCGACTCGATTGCTTTTGGCGGAAGACTCCCTGATGTTAATTTACCATCGGAACCGATTGCACCAAAATTCCCCTTTTCGATAATAATGACTTCACCGCTGGGGGACTGCATGTTCATTTTACCCTCCAGAACAGCTGTACTGGGAGACCCATTGCTGGTTGTCTTTACAGCAGCAGAAGTTCCAATAGGTCGGAAAAGAAACCCTTTAGAAACAATCTCTATCCATCCCATTGAGTAAGGTTTTTTTCTCTCAAGAAATATCTGTCCTTCGCCATCAAGACTGATTTTAAGAGAGATGTTATCACCATTAAAACCACAATTGACCGGTCCTTTACAGAGAAACAGTGTTGAATCTTCCAGCTGAATATGAGCACTGCTTCCTGATGGAACAACCAGTGAGTCTGCATTGGATACCGATCCTGTATCGGTAATTGTCAACTGCTCCATCGATGGTTTACGGACAACAGTCAGGCTTCCATTTTCAACCGTAGCCCGAAATGTTGAACCATTGATTGTTGCAGCTCCGATGAGTGCTGCACAGCTTAGAAGAAGATTCAAACGCACCATGTAATTGCCTCCTCAGGATTTACTCTGATTTTGCCGAAATCGCAGATCGCCTCTCCCCCCGATCCTCTCTCCACTCTTGGAGAAAGGGAGCAACTGCATTTTTTCTTTTCTTCCCCCTCACCATTCACCAATGGAGAGGGGGCCAGGGGGTGAGGCGATCCGCGAAAATTGCAGAGTATTATCCCACCAATAAAGTGTTCACCCTTAAACTTTTTTTCAATATACATCATTCAGCTAAAAAATTTCTATCATAAAATTCAGGAGTTAGAAAGCGATGAACCAATTGAATCAAGCCACGGTTCTACAATGTTCCATGCATCATCGACAGAAAGAGCTTTTATACTTTCAGATGGGTCGCACCCTTTTGGAATATAGCGTACGCCTACATTTCGTGCAGTCCACAGCGGAAAACCGTTCATTTGTTTGCGTAAGATAAGATGGCCACTGCCTACCGGCCCATTTCGCCGTTCATCGGTCGGACCAAATACTGCCGCAACCGGTATTCCCATTACCGCGGCACAATGCATAAGACCCGAGTCATTACAAATACACAGCCTGCACTTGCTGATTAATGCAGATGTCAAATTGAGCGGCACCGGATCTATAAGACGATGCGGTTGTTTCATGCTTGATGCAACACTTTTTTTCAACTCCAGCTCATCAGGACCACCAAAGATGAGTGCTTCAGCTCCGAGTTTTGCACAAATACGATCGGCCAGTAACCCGAAGCGTTCTGCTGACCACCGCTTGGCATCCATTCCATGTTCGACACTCGAACCCGGATGAATCGCAATTTTTACCGGCAATGATTCAGAAAGCAAATCGAGCGCCTGTTGAGATTCTTTCTGGGAAAACAGCTGTGGAAATGACAGCTTCTGATCATGCAGGTCCCGATGGAGAAAAAGTGAGGTGAGATGGATATTCTGATGGAGGTCGTGCAGAGATGGATCGACTGGCAGAAGACGGTTGTTTAAAAATGATAAAGAACCGAATCTTTTCAGATGGTAGTGAAATGCATATCGTTCCTTAATGCCACAAAGAAAGGGCAGCAGATTGTATTCCCAGCGATTTGATGGAAAGTAGCTCAGTGATGCATCGAAATGATAGGATGTAAGATGCTTGATATATGACATCTTCTGTCTGGCACCATGGATCTTTGATGGATCCATCACATGGATCTCTTTCCAGAGCGGGTCTCCTTCTGCAAAGTCCTTAATCGCTTTACGAAGTGCTAACAGGTGCAGTTCAACATCACTTCTGCATGCTTTAAGCATCTGGACAGCCGGGTAAAACAGAAGATAATTACCGATTCCGATAGGACAGATACAGAGCAGTTTCATTCTAATGATTCACGGATTGTATAGGAATCTCTTGGTGATATATGCGTGAGCATTTCAGCAAGAAAACCAAATGACAGGAACTGGATGCCTACAATGAGCGCACCTATTGAAAGTATTGTAAGTGGCCGGATGTGCATCTGTTGTGTGATTGCCCATTCTATCCCAAAGTAACCCAGTATCGAAGAACCAATAAAAATCATGGCAAACCCAAGTACGCCGAAGAAATGAAGCGGGCTCTTAAGGTAACGCTTTAAAAAAAGCAGTGTTAACATGTCAAGGAAGCCGTTAACCATCCTCCAGACACCATATTTAGATTTTCCAAATTTACGTGGATGATGAGGGACTACCATTTCGGTTACTTTGTATCCATTCCAGTAAGCAAGTGCCGGAAGGTAGCGGTGACGTTCGCCGTAAATTTCCAATGATTTTGCGGCTTCTTTGCGATATGCCTTAAATCCGCAGTTGAAATCATGTAGTTTTAATCCACACAGCATGGAGATACCGGTGTTCCATACTTTTGAAGGAAGTGTTTTGGAGAGTGGATCATATCGCTTCTTTTTCCATCCGCTCACTACATCCCAACCACGATCCAGCATTTTAATCATTTCCGGAATCGCTTCAGGATCATCCTGAAGGTCTGCATCCATAGTAACAATAATATCACCAGTTGCCTGTTTGATACCTATGGACATCGCTGCAGATTTTCCATAATTCCGGCTGAACCGATGGATCTTGATATGGTTACCCTGTGCAGCACGAATCTCCTTGAGTACATTAAAAGAGTTATCGGAGCTGCCATCGTCGACGAAAACAACTTCAAATGTAAAGTTGTCCCGATGCATCACATCGGTAATGGCTTTAACAAGCAGTGGAAGACTCTCTTCTTCATTGAAGAGCGGTACGACAATTGATATTCTGGGCATTTTTTTTACTCCGCAGAAGGTTCTTTTCTGCTATGAAAAATATAGCTCCGAGAAAGCTGGCCGCAAGCCCGACCAGTGTCGCAAGAAATCCCATGACAAACGATTCTTCTGGTGGAAATCCTGCGAACGTAAATAACGCTCCTCCGGCAGCTTCCCGAACGCCAAACGGCAGCGGGATGGTCATAAGCATCGCAATGATAGGAACAAAAATCAGAAAATATTGATAATTTGCAGCGGTAAGAAGTCCCAGCGATACGGCAGTAAACAGGTGGACGCCAATTCTGAGCATCTGTATAAAAAGAGAAAAGAAAGAGACTGAAAAAAGGATGTGATAATCGTGAGCCTCGATAAGCATCTCGGAAATGATCTCTTTAATTTTCAGCTTTTTAAGAAACGGAACCATATCATAATATTTAAAAAAGAGATCTTGAACTGGTTTTGAAACCAGAAATACCATTATTCCGGCAAACATCAGGAATGTTACCAGCAGTGCAATTACCGCTGTACCTACTTTTCCATTTAGAAGTTCACCTTTTTGAACAAGCAGAATGCCGCTTCCAACAACCGCAAACCCGCACATTGCCCACAATCCGGCAAAACGATCAAGGAATGTCGCTGCAAGTCCTGCCTTTCCCTTGCCGCCATCAGTTTTTATCGATGCAACTTTCACTGCATCACCAACAATGCCGCCCATCACGAAGTTATTAAAAAACATCCCGATAAAGTACAACCTGAAAGCTCTTCCAAACGAGAGCATGATTCCACGGTTTTTAAGCAGAATCTGCCATTGGATCACCCCAAGCCATCCACTGATAAAAAACACACCCAATGCGGGCAACAGCCAGCCACTGTGTGATTTTTTGATGGTCGTGAGTATATCATCCCACCCTAGTTTTCCAATAAGGAGCACAATTACTCCTACGGTAACTACGATTTTAAGGATGGTAAACAAAATGGTGCGAACAGATCTCATCAATTCCTCAAAAAACGGTTAAAAGAGAATAAAATACGTTGAGGATAGTGCAAAATTACAATCATTCTTTATATAGATGGCAAAAAATATCCTGAATTGCTATTTTAACTATTCATATTGGGAATAAAAAGGCAGAAATAGCTTGCAGGAGATAGATATACCGAAATGGTCATTGCAGAAAATCAGGCCAGAGTAATGGTGAGAGATATATTTTAGTCAAAATTGGGTAGGCACATAATTGATGTGAGAATACTCTACGTTTCGCATATCGCCTCACCCCCAGGCCCCCTCTCCATTAGTGAATGGAGAGGGGGG
>JBNKZD010000064.1:0-30219 GCA_050301235.1 Chitinispirillaceae bacterium
CGCCTATGATCTAACAGGATTTCAGCCATGATTCACGAAATAACTCCGCATTGTTTTAATAATCAGTACCGTGCAGGTCAGAAAATAGAAGAAAAAGATATCGTTCTTCATTTTATTGGTAATACACTATTATTTAAATCAGGCAGTGAGGAGGTTGAACTCCCGTGTAAAAAAGACCTGCCCGAAATCGAAGCGTCCACAGAAGTAATCTACTTGTTTACACTTAATGAAATACCCTGTTTTCTTATTCGAAGGGAACGGAAAATCGATCGAGATGGTTTCATTTACAAAGAGATGAACTTTTTCAGGACCCTTAAACAAAAAGAGGTCGCCTGGGTTGGGCTCGTCGGATACGATTTGATGAACTGGTATTCAAAAAACGATTACTGTGGGAAATGTGGCACGAAAACCCGGCATAAAGCTGATGAGAGAGCTATTGAGTGCCCATCATGCAATAACCTTGTTTATCCAAAAATCTCGCCGGCAATTATCGTTGCAATTATCTGTAATAATAAAATCCTTCTTGCTCGTAATTCAAAATTCCCTGCAGCCTGGTACTCTCTCATTGCCGGGTATGCAGATGTCGGAGAATCTTTAGAGGAAACGGTACGACGGGAGGTGAAAGAAGAAGTGGGGCTCGATGTTAAAAATATCAGATACTATAAAAGTCAACCATGGCCGCTGACAGGATCTCTGATGGTCGGATTTGTTGCCGAAGGTGATGATTCGCAACCAATTTCTCTTGATACAAAAGAGATCATAGAGGCAGCATGGTTTTCCAGGGGCAATCTCCCGAATCATCCGCCGGAATTGAGTATCGCAGGGGAGATGATTGGGATGTTTGATCGGGGAGAGTTATGATGTGTCTTAACTCAAAAGCATCTCCAGCTCCACGGAAGTAATGGAACTCATGATCGATTCATCGGTGGTGATCACTGATTCCGTAAGGAACCGTTTGGACTTCTGATGTTCGATAATGACATACTCGAAAACGGCATTCCCGAAGGAATTCGATATCTTATGTCAATTTGTGAATGCATGGGTGACCTGTACCAGCGCATAATTCCGATTCGGACAAAAAAGAGGTTGAATGTCCAAATGTAGAGCACGTCGTGGTTATGTAGCCTTCTGCGTATAAGAAATAGCATTTAGTGCTTTTTTAAGGTTAAAAAAAAGATTGCTAATACAACATTTTTGAAATATATTATCAACAGTTTCAGGAGCCAGGGAATTCCGGTGAAATTCCGGAGCGGTCCTGCCACTGTAATCCCACTACCAGAACCCAACCGGTCACTTCGACTTCGCTCAGTGATCGGTTGGGTTCTGGGGGCTGTCAATCCAAACCACTGTTCCGCTAAGCGGGATGGGAAGGCGACAGTACCGGGAAAGCCAGGAGACCTACCTGAAAAATGTACTGTGATATATTATATGCTGGATAACATATGATATAGCATTGTAATTCAAAAAAAATTTTGCAGATTGTGCATTTCTTTTTGGTACTCACGAGGGTGAATTGTACCAAAAGGTTTTGATGTGTCACCTTCCAGTTGTATGGGGTGGTGATTCGAATTTTTGAATATTATAGGTATTTTTGCCTGGTTTCCTCCGGGTAATGTATCAATTTATTCCTATATACTTTTCATGGTCAGGAGATCTTTATTTTATGCGCGACACTTTCTATAAACGATATTTCTTTCTGGTTGTACTCTTTATATTTTCATCAGGTATATCAGCAGGCACTGTATCTGATTCGACCAAAAACGACAGTCTGGTTACATTTCCAAAAATGTTAGTGACAACAACTCGTCTGGAAATAATGCCCGAAAAGCTGCCGCATAAAATTGAAGTACTGGATAGTCTCGATCTTGAACTGACAATTGCAGATGACATTACAGATCTGCTGAAGAAAAACGCATCTATTGATCTTATTCAATATCCGGGTATTTCGGCCGGTATCAGTATCAGAGGTATTCGCCCAAGTATATTTGGGAGTCAACAGAGAACATTGACGCTGCTTGATGGACGTCCTGCCGGTACAAATAATATCGCTTCATTACAGACATACAGCGTTGAACGTGTTGAAGTTGTAAAAGGTCCGGTATCCGCGTTGTATGGTCCACAGGCTATGGGTGGAGTTGTCAATATCATTCCCAAAAGAAGCGTAGGACCAGTCAATACACAGCTGAAATTTGGCATGGGTTCTTTTGAGTCAATAGAAACTGTTGTACACTCCGGCGGTTCATTATTTAAATATCTGAATTATGATTTTTCCGGCGCGATCTACAATCGCGGCAAGGACTACCGTATTGGTTCAGAATATTCATTAAGTAAATTGAACCCTGAAAAATTTTCGGGTAATCCGCAGCTTGACATTAATGGTACTGCGGTGAATGTAGAAGATATGGGAGCGGGTACTATCCGGCACAATACCAAGTTTGACAAGAAAGATTTTTCGCTCAGACTTGGGACGTATTTGCTTGATGACAAAATTTCTGTCGATGTTCGAGGTGAAATTTTCGGTGCTGACAATGTGGAATATCCGGGTGACATTTCGAAGGTCGATATCGGCGCAGGCTTGAAGAATGAACGCCGACGTGATGAACAGGTCAGTGTGAACGGTAAATTCACTAAAAACAGTTTCAAGCTGCTCCAAAGCTGGACCGATGCGTATTCAGAAAACTTCAGCGATTTTAACTATGGCGATACTATGTATATGAACAGCCGGAATGGAACAGAAACAATGTGTCTTCAGGCAAAAGATGACATCCATCTCTTTAATGACAATTTCTTTTTCAAACCGGTATTGACCCTGGGCATTGATTTCAACACAAATAAAATCTATTCACAGCGTTTTAAAAAGAATGGTGAGGAAAATGCGCCATATTCACCTAATTCCGCACAGAGAGATCTGGGATTCTATAACCAGATCTTTTGCGATATGAAAGATGGCCTTGCAACCATGGTCGTGGGATTGAGGCAGGACCATATAACAAGTGAGATCCAGGAGTCAAAATTTTTCCCGAATGATGTGGCACGCAAGGAATCTTTCAATGTTTTTTCTCCAAGTTACGGTTTGACATTTTCACCACTGAAATTGACATCGCAGAATTACACTCTTACATTTTATCATAACCTGGGGAAAGGATTTATCCCGCAGTCAGCCAGTACTATTGCTGGATACACAGTTGGAAAACCGGATGCTACAGGCGGTGTCCTGATTACACACGGAAATCCGGACCTTAAGCCCGAAGAAAATATTTCTGTAGATGCAGGAATACGGGCAGGAATAAAAACAATAGGATTAGAAATAAGTGCCGGATTTTATCGCAACGTTATAGAAAATTTTATTGAGATGACAAACGAAATTGTCCCATCGGGTATGAAGGAAAAATATAATGATGTACTATATCCTGTCGCTTCTATCAAAACGTATAAAAACAACAATAACACAACAACTATTGCGGGATTTGAATGGAACCTTGAATGGAATATATTACGTTTGTTTAATAGGCCGGAAAAACTTGCCTTAAATACAAGCGGCCATGCAATACTGGTCTCCAGAGCAATTACCGGTACTGATACATCAGAAGTTTTCAATGTCCGCAGTCCAAATTTCAGTATCGATATAACTTACAGTGATGTAAAGCGCCTTTCTGCTCGTCTGAAGACGCGCTTCAGCGGCAGGCAAAAAGACACTGACTGGTCGTCAACGTTATACAACGCTCCGGATATCATTTATCCCCCATTTCTTGTGACCGATTTTTCCCTTCGGGTGAAAATTAACGAACACCACTATGTTGGCGCTCAGATAGCAAACATTACTGATGAGAACTATTACGAAAAACGCGGTTATAATCTTCCCGGACGAAGTTTCGGGCTTAATTATGAGTTGTCATTTTAGAATTCTGTCCTGAGGTCATACTACAGAACAAGGAACTAACATTATGTCTGAGTATTTTAATGACCGGTTCTCCCGAGCCTGTATTATTGCCGCTCCTGAAAGTGGAAGTGGCAAAACAGTAATTACCCTGGGTATCCTGCGAGCTCTTGTTAATCGGGGATACTGTGTGCAGCCTTTTAAAACCGGACCGGATTATCTCGATGGCACATGGCACACTATTGCCGCGAAAAAAAATTCTTATAACCTCGATACATGGATGATAGATCGAGCTGTTCTGATTGATCACTTCAATTCACTTACAGCAAAAAGTGATTACACAGTGATTGAAGGTGTTATGGGGCTCTATGACGGGTTTGAGGGTACAATCGAAGGGAGTACAGCGGATTTGGCCATATCTCTTGGCATCCCGGTTATACTGGTAATAGATTGCAAAGGAATGTCAGGATCTATTGCACCGATTGTTTATGGTTTTAAACATTTTAATGACACATGCAGAATTTCCGGAGTAATTCTTAACAATACAGGGAGTGAAGGACATGAAGCGTATCTCCGGGAAGCTCTTAAAAATGTAAATGTCCCTGTTCTGGGTTGCATTCCCCGTAATGATACAATGGCACTCAACCACAGGCATCTGGGACTTGTAACGGCCGAAAATGATGTTGAAACAGATAGAAAAATAGACGAAATAGCATCTGTAATAGAAAATCACCTGGACCTGGATAAGCTGTGCAAAGTTCTTGAGGATCGGAATACAATAAAAAACAGTAATTATACTATTAATGTTTATAACCCTGCTCAATGCAGAATAGCAGTTGCAAAAGATGCAGCATTCCATTTTTATTACCAGGCAAATCTTGACTTACTAATTAATTATGGTGCAGAACTGGTGTACTTCTCTCCTCTGTCTGATAAAAAATTACCACCGGATATTCAGGGAGTATATCTCGGGGGTGGGTATCCGGAGCTATATGCTCAACAGCTCTCTGAAAACGAATCGATGCGTAATTCGATAGTTGAATTTGCGGATAATTTTGGCTGTATCTATGCTGAATGCGGCGGGTACATGTACCTTGGATGCAAGCTGCAGCAAAAAGATATTTCATGGCCCATGTGCGGGGTATTCGATAACGATTTTGAAATGAATAATGACAAACGGATGCATCTTGGCTATCGTAGTGTAACACTTCGCGTTGACTCCTTTTTGGGAAAATCCGGGTTATCCTTTCGTGGACACGAATTCCATTACTCTAATTTTACTGGATCTGAAACAGCGAATCCCCCCTATTCTGTAGTCACACGATTGGGTAATGATCCAATTGCAGCAGGTAGCCATAAAAGGAATGTATTGGCAAGCTATATTCATGTTCATTATCTGTCCTGTCCGGAATTAGCAGAAAATTTTGTTAAAGCATGTATAAAAACCAAATCGGAAAAACCGCAAATCAATATTGTTCAAAATCTGCAATAACATCAGCTATGCAATCAAGAATTTTCTTTAAACATTATGTTGCAAATCTATTACTGTTTTTGCTTCTCCTCGCAAATTTAGTAAACGCAGGTAACATTGAGCATACTGTTGAATTGAATGACTACCTATGGTTTGAATTCGACGAGTTAAAAAATGAAAGCAATGGTATAGTAGTTCAATTGCTTAATTTGCGATTCAACACTACAGGCATTAAAGATTTTCCTGAAGTAAAAGTCTATTACAGGATGAATCAACAACCACAGATTTATCTGCTGAATATCAAAGAAAAGTTACCATTCCGTTTTGTAGAGATTGTTGCCGGTAAAACGATTCATTTTGATGTTGTCGCAGTTGTTGATGTAAAAGATGACAGTGGTGTCTATCTTGCCCGTACATCCTTCTTCCTTTTCGGTCACTCTGAGAAACAAATTGTAAGGCACATTGCTACAGATTCCGTGAATCCGCATTTACCGATAATTGCACTGTCAAAACCTGATTACTGGCCTCAAACTGGGCAGCTCTATACGTTTATACTTTCGGAGCCTGCGTTGAAGTTGATGTCGTTCGACGGCAACAGATGGAAACCAATCGCGATGGAGCATGAGAAAGAGTTCAACTATATACCACCACACGATAAAAAATTGGATGGAAGCGGAGCCACTGCATTCAATAATGATATCATTTACTATGAGACAAAGTATGGCACCAGATCGGTGAAATCTACCTTTTCGCTGCTCCTGCACCGGTCTAGATTTGCTCATCAGAATGGCAAATATGGCTTCGCAGTATTTTTCTTCGCAATGATCTGTTTTACCGGATTGATTGTTCTTAAAAGGATGAAAGCATGATCCAAAGAATAAGATTTTTCATCCAGAATACAGCATTTGTCATCCTGATGTATGGAGGTCGCTTTGGCATTCACCTGGGTCATGCTGTTCCTTGTTTTTCTTGTCCCTATGTCGGAGGTTGCTCTGGTCACTGTTATTTGATGGCATTGCAGAACAGCCATTTCGGACTTCAAATAACATTCAGTAAAATATTCTCAACGTGGGGATTGAGGATACTTTCAACTTTTGCTCTTTTTCTTATTTTATTCATACCATTTTCTAAGCTTTGGTGCGGCTGGCTGTGCCCCTTCTGTACTCTTCAGGAATGGATGACACTGCTGAGAAGAAAAATGGGGATACGTGAAATCATTTTAAAAAATGGAACCAGGGAAAAATTAAAATATGTTAAGTATGTTCTGCTGTTCCTGTTAATGTTTATACCTCTTGCTATTTCAAATTTCGGGTTCCACCCTGATTTTGCACTACCGTTCTGTCAGATTTGTCCAGCAAAACCGATATTGCCCCTGTTTGTCGGTGATACAAGTAATTTTTTTCTTGACTTCACAAATTTGGTAACATTATCATTTTCAATTTTATCGATGACTATTGCAGGTGGAATGGTCGTAGGGATGTTTTTTAAAGAGCGATTTTTCTGTTTATTCTGTCCATTACTTGCTTTGATGCATATTTTAAAAAAAATCGGAGTAGTCCGATTACATAAAAACGTTAACGCATGTCTGGCATGCGGCAATTGTAAAAGAATGTGTCCTATGGACATTAAAGAAGTCTACAGCGAAAATACGAAAAGTGATGTTTTTCAGGAAGAGTGTTTACTTTGCGCAAAGTGCGTGGACTCCTGTCCGGGAAACAGGGTGTTGTCTATTAAATATATGTTTTTCAACCTCTTCTCCTCATCAAGAAAACATTTTATCGGAAAAAGGGGAAAAAAACTGTCAAATGAAAAAATGTAAAATAAACATGGCGGAAAGGGTCGAAATAGAATTTTCAAATTCAGCCGAACGAATTAGAAAACGTCACGATTATATTCCTGAGCTGGATCCATTTGTCGAAATTTTGACACAATCCTCACATCCAGAGAAAATGAAAAGGGATCTTGAATCTCCGCTTATCCTGCAGATCTGTGTTCAGGTTCCACTCGAACTTTTCTGTGCTGCTGGATTACAAACGTTCAGACTTTGCTGTGGTTCATTTCAATCATCGCATGCATCTGGTTTGAACCTGCCGGCTCT
Organism: Chitinispirillaceae bacterium; assembly: GCA_050301235.1. Classification (GTDB taxonomy): domain Bacteria; phylum Fibrobacterota; class Chitinivibrionia; order Chitinivibrionales; family Chitinispirillaceae; genus JAFGIN01. Next base: position 7,447 of record JBNKZD010000064.1, read on the forward strand.
GACTTGTCCGATGATTAAATCGACAGCTGGAATGCTGCAATGTTACAATAGTGTAGATCAGGAAAAAAAACATCTAATCATTCCAACAACATGCGATTGGGTTGTCAAATTTCCAGAGTTGATGGAAATAAATCTCCAATCAGACGCCCGCAATGAGAAATACGATGTTCATTTTATGGAACTGCCACACCTGAGGGAAGATGACAGTGCGTCAGAACGCTGGCTTAACGAGTGTTTCACTTTTAAGAAAAAACTCGAAAAAATAACTGGACAAAGAATTGGAAGAAAAAAGATACTTTCTTCAATAGAAAAGTATGCCATAGCCTGGAAATCTTTTTCAGAGTTGATAGATCTTAGACGTAGAAATATGATATCAGCCTTGAACTTTTCGATCATAGCCAACTCTTTCCATTTCGAGGATGTTGAAACATGGACATTAAATGTTAATAATTTTATTATAAAAACTGAAGGAATGAGACCCGAAACAGCAAATTATCCTGTATTTCTTGCCGGATCCCCAATTGCCTTTCCTAATTTGAAAATGTTTTATCTGGCTGAAGAGGCCGGTCTGGAGATCGTTGCCGATGATCTGTGCTCTTCTGAAAGAGTTTTTCCTGGCGGAGTCTGTTTCGAAGACGAATCGGAATACGCAATTATGAGAGCACTTGCGGAAAGATATCATAAAGCCTGTATCTGCCCGACTTTTGCCGACAATGGCAGACGTGTAAATAATATCCTTGATATAGCGAAAAAACATTCTATCAAAGGTGTTCTTTTTCATGTTTTGAAGGGATGCCATCCTTTTGATATTGAATGTATAGGTATTGAAAGAAAAATCAGGGATGCCGGGTTGAAATTTTTAAAAATCGAAACCGACTATGTTGAAGAAGACAGTCAAAATATTCTGACACGCCTGGAAGCATTCAAGGGGATACTATGAAAATCGGTATAGATGTAGGAAGTACTGCAGTAAAAGTAGTTTTTGTTAAAAACGGTACTATGGTCTGGAACAAAGCAGTTCCAACACAACCCGGGCAACAGATGATAGTAGACAGACTTATAGAAGAAGGGCTCCATGCACTTTCTATTGAAAGAAATAATATCGGAAAAATATGCGCTACCGGTTATGGAAGAAAACTGATAAAAAATGTAGATTTAATTATAGACGAAATAACAGCCAATGCTCAGGGGGCTTTCAAGCTAAACGGTGAAAATGCCGGTACAATCGTGAATATTGGAGGGCAGGATGTCAAGATCATTAAGTTTGATGAAAAGGGAAAAGTAGTCGACTTCAAAATGAATGATAAGTGTGCAGCAGGAACCGGGCGTTTTTTCGAAATGGCTGCAGTGATTCTTGACACCCCTTTGAATGAGTTTGGGGACATTGACGCGCAGACTACACGTTCTGTCAGTATAAACAGTACCTGCGCTGTTTTTGCGGAAAGCGAAATTGTATCGCTTCTTGCAGAAGGAGTTAACAAGAGCTCTATTGTAAGAGGCCTCAATGAAGCGATATCACGACGGGTTGCGAATCTTGCGGGAAATATGGATATTGGAGAAGTGGTCTATCTGGATGGGGGACCAGCTCTCAATAATGGACTTCTCAGGTCCCTGGAAGAAGTATTTTTTTGTGACATTCTAAGATTCCCAAATCCTCAGTTTACGGTTGGATATGGATGTACAATCTGAGGTAACGAAATAGTTTGATCTTCGAACATCCCGTCTTCAAGTATGTTCCTGCAGTCGTGCCATGGACTCTGCTGAAAATCCTGAAACCACTGGTGATGAGCAGTAATGCAAAGGCACTTCAATAATCTTCAGGTATAGATCTGAACTAATATATTCAATTATTTTCATTGAAATTATTTCAACATCACCAGTTTGATTTTATTTTCCAGAACAATGAGTAAGCCTAATTAAAAAAAAACTGCAGAAGTGTTCCGAAGGTAAGGAAAAGGTAAAAAACAGGTACATAATCCTGCAATTCGGCCCTCTTGCTTACTTTTCAGTTAAATTTGAACTTTGATATGACCCCTTTAATTCTGCTCAGTGCATCAATAACAGACCTGCTATTGGGTGATCCCCGCTGGCTTCCACATCCGATATGCTGGATCGGAAAACTGATCGCATTTGCAGAGCGACTGCTGTATCCAAAAAAAAGGTCTGGAAAAAGGGAGTTCGTTGCCGGCATTATCGTCTGTTTTATCATTATTTTTGTGAGTGCGGGCAGTGTCTGGATAATTCTGCAGATAAGCCAGATTATCTCTTCAGTACTGTTTTTTCTGATGCAGGTGATAATAGGATTCTATTGTCTATCAGCGCGATCGCTTATAGATGCTGCTCTTCAAGTACGAAAACACCTTAATATTAATGATCTCCCTGGAGCGCGCAAAGCACTATCTATGATTGTTGGACGCGATACCGCAAATCTCGATGAATCTGGTATTGTTTGCGCTACGGTGGAAACGGTTGCAGAGAATATCACAGATGGGATCATTTCGCCGCTGATCTATTTTGCTTTGGGAGGGCCGGTTGCAGCAATCGCTTTCAAAGCGGTGAGCACGATGGATTCTATGATTGGCTACAAAAATGAGCGGTATCGCCATTTCGGGACATGTGCCGCAAGGCTGGATGATGTACTGAATTTTATGCCGGCGCGCATTACAGCTTTTATATTAATCCCATTGGCTGCTTTTATTACAGGAAATAACTGGAAGAAAGCGATGCAAATAGCAAAACGCGACCGGTTGAAACACGAAAGTCCTAACAGCGCGCATGGCGAAGCTGCGATGGCTGGAGCGCTCGATATTCAACTTGGGGGAGGAGCATATTATGGTGGGATGTTTTCGTCAAGGCCGTATCTTGGTGATGGTGAAAGCGTGGCTGATAAAAGAGATATTTCAGGAGCTTGCCGGATAACGTTTGCTGTAACGTTGATTGCCGTTGTAGTTATTGTGTTGATTCAATATACGGTTAAGAGTATCTGTCTATGAATGTTATCCACCAGGAGAAAAAAACTATAGAAAATCAAACATTTCAGATCCATGGAAGTATTCCTTACCAGGATTTGCGCAGACTGGGAATAAAAGCCGAAGATATACTTGATTTCAGCGCTACGGTCAATCCATATCCGCTGCCAGATAAAATTATCAAATGTTTCAGTCCTGAACAGATTGCAGGATATCCTGACAACCAATGTTACGATGTTATTAATGCATTGCATAGTCACTACAATATCCCTGAAGAGTGCTTTACGGTTAATGTTGGCACCAGTGAGATAATTTATAACTTTCCGCATCTGTTTAAACGTCCGATACAATTTAGCCCGACCTATGGCGATTACCGCTTTGCGTTTACACGGTCAGGTCGTGAGATGATGACAATCGATTATCCTGTTGATAGTGAATCACTGAACATGGCGGTTGATACAATCAAAAAAACTGAAGCCGATCTACTGATAATATGCAATCCAAACAACCCTGATGGAAAACAAATGCACCACACAGATATCGAGATGCTATGTCGACTGTTACCGGATGCGGTCATTTGTATCGATGAAAGTTACCAGGAGATGAGTGATAGTTGTGAGACATTTGTACCGCGAATCACTGAATTCTCAAATGTCCTGATCCTGAAATCGTTTACCAAGCCATTCGGGCTGGGAGGTCTGCGTACCGGCTATGCGGCTGGATCCCCGGAAATAATACATAGAATAAAAAAAAGTTCGTTACCCTGGGGAATCTCCACGATTGCTCAGAGAATCATCCCTGTACTGTTTGAAGAGATGGAATATTTTAGAAATCAGTGGAAATTGATTTTAGAAAATAGAAACCAATTATGTAATGTATTTGAGAATTCAGGGATGCAAGTTAGAAAATCTGTTTGTCCATTTTTTCTACTAAACGTAGGCAATTCTGAACAGGTAAGACAGAAGCTTCTAATGAAGCACAGAATTGCTGTAAGAAGTTGCTCTTCGTTTGGTTATCCGGAACTGCTCAGAATAATGCCGGGGGATAAGGCAAAAAATCAGGTTTTGCTGGATGCACTTGTGGAAATGTAGAAATACAGGAATAACAGTTATTGCGGGTATAGCAGAAAATGCAATCATTTGAAATGCAACAGCATCATTTTCGCTCAAAATTTCTTCAGCGAACGTTGGATTTTCCCAAGTAATATAGCAAATTTGTTGTAAAAATAACAAGTTTCTGCAATGTCAGTGTGAATTAGTGCAGTGGACCTGCTGGCAGTAGTGCACGAACATACAGCGATTTAAAATACTTTCCAGGCAGAACTCACATACCGGCAACTGCAATATGGGGGATACCATGATGGTCGTAAATTTTTACCTCTATGCCGAAAGCTTCTCTGATGTTATCTTTAGTAAAAACTTCAAAAGGCGTTCCCTTTGCAAATACAGTCCCGTTATGGACCAGAATGACTGTGTCGGAAAATGCGGATGCAAAATTGAGGTCATGGATAGCGAGGACAGAAATTATTCCCTTTTCATGCGCTAATTTTCGAATAAGCTGCATAATCTGCAGCTGATGTTGAAGGTCGAGATTGTTAGTTGGCTCATCGAAGAGAAGGATATCTGCACCCTGGGTAAGTGCTCGTGCAATAAGGACCTGCTGCTGTTCGCCTCCACTGAGCTGATTGAACTGGCGGTGGGCGTATTTTCCAAGTCCCATCATTTCCAGAACATCTGCAGTGATCTCTTCATCGCGTCGGGTGAACCTGACCGGCGAATGCGGAAATCTTCCGGTGAGCACGGTGTCGAAAACTGTTGATGGAAAAAGTTGTTCACACTTTTGTGCAAGATAGCCGATCTGTCGTGCGCGCTGACGTTGATTCATCGACAAAACGTTATCTCCGTTGATTTGTACTGACCCTTTTACCGGTTTTAAAATCATGTTGATGCATTTAAGCAGTGTTGATTTACCGGCGCCGTTGCGTCCGACAATCGCAACAACCTGACTGCGGTCAATACTAAATGAAACACCTGAAAACACCGGGTGCGGTCCGTATCGAAATTCGAGCCAATCGATTTTCAAAGTCACCATGCGCGTTGTCCCTGTTTGCGGATGATCAGCCACAAGAGAAGTGGACCGCCGACAAATGAGGTGATTATCCCTACCGGAAGTACTGCGGGTTCGATGATACTGATTGACACAATATCCGCTCCCAGAAGAAATGCCGCACCGAAGAGCCCGGATGCCGGCATCAGGTATCGCGCATCGTTTCCAATTAGTAACCTGACAATATGTGGCGCAACCAGTCCGACAAATCCTATTATACCTGTAAAGCATGTGATCGATGATGAAATTATTGCAGTCAGTACAAGTACCGTCAGTCTGGTTCTTTCGACATCAAGACCAAGGCTGGTAGCACTCTCGTCGCCTGTGTTAAGAGCATTCAGCTTCTGGTTCTGCAAAAAAAGGAGTGGGAGAACAACAATCAGTACAGAAAAGAGAACTGCAATATCGTTCCAGGTCGCCCGCCCCAGATTCCCCATCATCCAGAGTGACAGTGATTTAAGTTCTTCAGAATTTGAAAAATAGGTGAGCAGGGTACTTATTGAGGAAAAAATAAAATTCATGGCGATACCCGCCAGTATCAGCATACCATGTCCTGTGACCCCCGCTCGCGAAATGATAAAAACAACTGCACATGGCAAAAGAGAAAATACAAATGCGTTTGTTATGAGCATGTATCGTCCGCCAATAAGTGAAAACCCTGCGAGGATTGCAAGGCCTGCCCCCAATGCTGCTCCTGAAGACACACCAAGCGTCAGAGGGGAGGCAAGAGGGTTGCGCAACACTACCTGCATCTGCATTCCGGCAATAGATAAACCCAGGCCACTCAGAATTGCCAGTATAATTCTCGGTAATCTGATGCTGGTAATGACCATGACTGCACTGTCCGGAACCGGGAATCTGCATCCAAAAAATCCGTTGGCAAGAGCTTTGATAATATGCGTGGTTTCAAATTTAATTGGACCTGTTCCGCAACCGGTAATTGCTAAAATAACAATGCACAGCAGCAGGACAAGAATGAGAACCATTTTGAGATAAATTGAATTCCGGTATTGACTGTGTATTGTGTGTGAATTCACGAAGTTACCTGTCTGATACCAGTTCGAGTTCATGCGCTATTGCAGTATACAGACTGTCGGTTCCGTAAAACCTTTTAAATATACGGTCTCCTTCTTTCCGGACATCGAGATCTTTAAATAACTGGGGATGAAAAAGCTTGGCCATGTAGAGAATCTGTACCAGGGCGCGTTGCTGTGGCCACCAGTTACAGAATGCAGTTGTATAGTAGACCCTGCGATATTTTATGGCATTGACCGATTGCATAAGCGGATCATTCAGGACATCGTTTATAGTTACGGGAAGGGCTTTGGTTTGCCCCTGTTTATTCCATTTCTGCTGCTGATACCGTGAAATGAAAATGAAGTCAGGATTCCACTTGAGAATGTGTTCGCGTGAAACCAGGATTCCACGCTGACCTTTAGCAAAGTTTTTAGCATCACGTGCGACATTAATGCCGCCGCCAAGTTCTATTGGATCGAATTCACTGACCGTATTAAGTATATCTCCGGTCCAGCTGGTCCATGCAAAATAGACTTTCGGCCTGGCCGAGTCCGGCAGGGAAGAAGTGACAGATATTACAGGATGTACGACATCTGCGATAAATTTTTTCAGGCTGTCTGCATTTTCCTGAAGACGCAATGCTTTCCCGATGAGATCAATCTGCAGGTTAAATATGTCAAGCATTGGAACATCTGATGGGAATGAGATGGAAACGACCGTCGCCCTGGTTTTTGAGGCAAATGCTGCAACGTCTGGTTGCGATACAAAAATGAGGTCTGGTGCAAGAGAAGCGATAAGTTCGGTATTTGCACCAAAGTCTCCGACATCCGGCAGTGCAAGCAGTGATCCAGCACAACCACGCTCCTCTTCAGGAAGTACACAGGAGTGTGAAACACCGACAAGCTTATTGCATCCACCCATGGCTACGATCAGGCGTGTATACATCGTAAATGGAGAAACCACACGGTTGACAACAGCAGGTATGGTGACAGTTCGACCGGAAGCATCGATAAGGTTATCTGATGCGGGCGCTTTAACTTCCGATTGTTTTGATGTGCGGTTTCCACAACCGGTTGTGAATAGCGATACAGCCATCAGGAAAGGATACAACAGTTTTCGTTTCATTGGCAGAGCGCCTTTGCAGTAGCGATTCCTTTACCGATTACCATCCGGTATTCTTCTCCGGCGCAGGTGATGCATACTGGCTTGCCGCTACGAAAAACGGCACGCGATTCCATGACCTTCTCTCCACAGACACTGCACTCCTGAGAATCCATGATAGGAGCGAATGGAAGGTCGGGGGTAGCAATTTCTGAAATGGTAAAAAGTGAATCCGAGGTCATATTAACTGTGGCAAATGAACGTGCAATCCAGATCTCTTTCATACGGATATTTTCAGCTTCCGTAAGTTTTTCCCTCCGTTTGACCGCCTTTTCAAAAAGAGCATTTCCTTCGTCGTCTTCAGCTGTATTGCCCGAATTGAATTCAAAGGACTTTACAACTATACGAATAGCATTTGCGGCTCCGCGTCGATAAAACACCGCTGCCGTTCTGCCCAGATCCTTATAAACAAGCGCATTGTTGCCCAACGTACACCCGGCTGCAAACTGAATTCCGTCAACAAAGCAGCTATTGCCTTCCGATACCGCCATAATCTCTTCCATACCGGTGTTATCGGTTATCCCAAGTTTTCCAAATGCTGCTTCAACAGCTTTTACGCCAAGAGCCAGACCAGGGCAGTAATGCCCATGGAGAATTCCAGCCAACTCCAGAACCGACTCAATGTTACCATCAAGCAGCAATTGCTGTAATCCGGCACGGGGTTTTTTACGGTTGATTACCAATCCATTCATAAAAAGATTCCTTTGATTTTTTGTTTATTTAACATTTCATTGTCTCTAATTTACAGCCCACTGTCTACTGCCTACACACGCCACAGCATACTGCCCGTACAGCCGGTCATCGTATTTTCAATATATCCATCAACTGCAATTTCATAAAGTGCTGCTCTGATTTTCTCTTCAAGCTCTTTCCCAGGCAACTGGTTTTCAGATCGAAAAAAGGTAGTGTGGAATGCAACCAGTTCATCAACAGGTTTATTATGTGTCCAACGGACTGTTTCAAACACACAATCCGGAAAATATCCTTCTGCAAAGGTTAGATTCCAGGCAAGAGTAAAATTACCTGAAAATGGCTCCGGAGCCCTGCCGTTAAGCTCCTTGAAAAGATGTTCAAGAAGAGGGTTGTTTCTTGGGCCTGCCCATGATCGGAACCAGCACCACTCCCTGGATGCATGCATCAATTTCATGAATGAATCCGGTCCGGTAACCGCAGGAGTCATATTCGCAAATACCAGATCAAATGCATGTTCAAACTGATATTCTGAAAGGTCAAAAGTTTTCCAGTCGGTTACCATTGAAGTTATATGCCGGAGCTCTTCCGGAAAACTTTCATTTTTCAGTCTGGTGATCATATTTTCGGAAATGTCCAGACAGACAACCTCGGCGCCTCTTGTGGCAAACTCACGTGCATATCTTCCTGGCCCGCAGCCGACATCAAGAATGCGGCTGCCGGTGAATTGGAAACCACAATTGTTCAGCCGCGAAAAAGTTGCATCGATTCGTTCGTCAATATCATCATGCTGCTTCTTTTTTCCATAGTCACACGCCATGGAGTTCCATGTTGATTTTGTACTGTATACGGAGAATACGGTATTATTTGCATTATATACATTCCATTGATCAATCCAGAATTCTGTTTGATTAAACAAACGATTGTCGTTCATGGGAAAGATATCCTTTAAAAGTTGAATTCAACTGCTGCTGTACCTGTAATTCCAGGCATTGGTATTCCAGGGTATTCTGAATAACCTACATTGAACAGGTTATCGATACCTGCTTTTATTTTTGCAGAAAAACCATTTGTTGTAAATACAGGATAGCTGCCATAGAGTCTGAATGTTACAAATCCGTCAATATGTTCAAGTATTGTCGCGTTTCCTTTTGCTGAATTCCCGGTAATAACTTCACGCTCACCAATATAGCGCATCGAAATGCCGGCGAAGCGGTTATTTTGCGTTCGATATTCTATACCGAAGTTGCATTTATGTTTCGGAAGTTCCGGAAGACCTTTTGTGAGAACCATACTGCTGTCGTAGGTGTCTCCGCTCTTTTCTGTATGCTGCAGTGTGTAATTTCCGTGGAGATTGATATTTTTCAGAAGATCAAGTGATGCTTCGACCTCGAGTCCGGAAAGAACAACTTTATCAATGTTGTAAATCAGACGATTATTTGGATAACCGAATATTGTTCTTATATAGTCCTGTACTCCGTAGTAATAACCACGGATCCCGGCCGTCCCGCTGAATTGCTCTGATTCTGTAAAAGTATGAGAAATGCCCAGTTCCACCTGTGCTGCGCGTTCAGGGGCGAGCTCTTTACGGATCGCACGAGTGTATCCGCCATAGTACCAGTAAAGCTCCGGGCAGGTGGGAAAACGGTAAGCGTATGCTCCGTGAAGTGATGCTGAACCACCTTCCCAGGTTTTAACCGTGATCCCTGCATTGGGGCTTACCCCTTGAAATTTCGTATCATTGTAGGTTGTGCTGTTTTTGTGTCCGAGGTAATAATCATAGCGCAAGCCAGGTGATGCTTCTATCCGATCACCCAGTTTCAATTGAGATTGCACAAAGATACCGTATCGATCAGCTGCTTTTACCGTTTTGGTCGGATCACTGTCTTGTGGCTGGCTTTTGAAATAGGTGGAGTCTTTCTGTCTGATATCAGCATTGTTGTAGCGTAAGCCATTTCCCTCCGCACCGTATTTAAGTGTACCGGTCTTTCCAAGTGATTGTTGAATGATCAGGTTGCATCCCCAGGTATTATCTTCCGGTTTTGCATAACGTTCGACGATTAACCGGTTGGTATCAGTGATTGCATAGTAATACTCTGTGCGGTCCTGATCGTTGATATGGCCTAATGCAGTGATCAAAAATCCCGGCAATTCCTTTTGGAGTGAAAAGTCAATTTGCGTACGGTTATTCAGCCAGTAGCTTCGGTCACCGAAATAGAATGCGCCGCCTTTCCAGGCGAATCCCGGACCACCCCCAGCAGACTCTTTTGATTCCGGATAGTCCGGGTCAAAGGTTGAAGTCCCCTTGGTATTTGCAAGTGCAAAGCCTCTCTTCTGAAGCGAGTTATTGAAACCGGCACTCGCACGTATCTCCCAGGGAAGAAGCAGGGATAGTTCTGCACCATAGGATGTGCGTTCGAAATAGTTGTTGCGAAGAAACGGTGCCCCTTTTCCATAATCAGCAAACAGATCAAGGGCTGCCCGGTTAAGAATATTGGCATGATGTGTCACGGATACATCGGTATTCCTGTTTTCAAATGCATCTTTTGCATGTTCAGGAGAAACGATGCTATAAGATGCATTCACCCGTGTTTTTGATGGTGCCGACATATCCTGTCTTGTAATGATATTGATAACCCCTCCGATCGTATTTCCATACTCAGCGGATTTGACACCACGTAAAATTTCAACTTTTTGTACATCTGCGGTTGGTAAGACTGACCAGTCAACGTAATCGCCACCCATCACTCCGGCACCGTTAAGTTGTCTGCCGTTGAGCAATATAAGACTGCGTGATTCATCAAGACCACGTACAATTACACCACCACCTTTTCCGGCAGCAGGCGATGTCCGCTTGAGATCGATACCCGGAAGATCAGAAAGCAAACCGTCCACACTTGATGAATTCCGGGGGCGCTGTATTACTGTGCTGTCGATACTGGTTGAACCTGAAATATTCTCTTTTTGAGACCTGACAACCATCCGGTTGAGTTCGCCGATTGATGAAGAATCACTATCTGCAAGAACTGTTAAAACGGTTAAGTGGCACGTGAGTGTTACGATAAAAAAATGTATGGATTGCATTTTCATGTATATCTTCCCTGGTTATGATTGTTGTAGCACTATTTATAAATTGGTGCTACTTTTAGTAACACTAAATTAAAATATGTGCTACTGCAATTGCAAGGAAAATAAGGGATTGTAAAACAATAAGTTGTTGGATTCTTATTTGGAACTTGTTAGTGAATACGAGTAAATGGAGAATCTATCACTGCATGGTGTGAAGCGTTTTCGCAGAATATGAGACTCTGTTTTTCACATTCTATTTAAAATAAAGTCGTTGGAATATTTAATCAACACATCTTTTCGCAGACATCTTTTATTCTTTCAAAGCCGTGATCTAAAATACTTTCCGCTGCCGATAATTCTTTTGTGTTTCTGAAAACACTCAAATCGGTCAGACAATCAAAAATAATCAATTTAATGAGTAACGTATTTACAGATATGGAATTTTCATTTTGTATCGTATTTTACATACAATATCGATTAGTGTATTAAAAGTCAGGTAGTCGGTTTGCCACAACAAGGCAACAAGATCAATGTTTTCACTTTGCAACGTTGCGATAGCCTGGGCTTTTGTAAGTCCTGCGGCAGCAAATGCGCAATCGCCTATTACAGTGGAGTACACCCCGATAACTCCAATATTTACGCGGTTTGTCGAATAGATGTTTGCACCTGCGACCCTGGCCTACATTGTAGCGATGGACGCAAACTTGAGACCGGAGGGCTTCCCATCAAAAAACGAAACCTTTTCAGTACAGTCACCACAGGCAAATATCGCATTGTCGGATGATTGCATATATATCTCATACTATTTATAAATGCAAGTATCATATCGTGTTTTGTCCCAAGTATCGTCACATTTTAAAAATGCCGCATGACTTGGGCAGCTCTAATCAAGGCTGTTTATGAAGCATTCAGTGGAATTGCAGTGTTCGATATTAATGGAACATGTATAGCACTGGGGACTGTTACAATTAATTTGACTAAAAACGGTTATCGATTCTTATATAGGAAAGTATCCAAGCCTTAACCGCTCATAGGGTACCGACTGTAAACTGTCCACTGTGGAGTGAAGTCCATTGAAGAGCCGGATGTGGTTAAGTGTTTACCACACCGTGGCTCTAAAAATTGCAATTGCGTTTTGATCATTTTTTATTTCAGATATTTTTCAACGATTTCAACCGAGCTTTTTACAAATAGAGGGCATATATTGCTGAAAACACCGGCATCACGCGCTTTTATAAATTCACTCTCAATGCCAAGGTTGTATTTTGTCAAATTATTGCATTTTATTGATCCATGTATTTTTTTAAACTCTTCTGTAAATTCTTGTACCTTGCGATAGGTAACACCTTTGGATTCCATATCCTCTTTCTTGTACTTACCATATCTGAGCCCTATCAACATTATTGCACCAGTTACCGCTCCGCAAGCTTCACCTGTGTGTCCCATTCCGCCGCCAAAACCGCCGGCGATTTTGTACGCGTTCTCTTTTTGGATACCGAATCTTTCACAATGCGATGAAAATACTGCCTGAGCACAATTAAAACTATCTTTAAAACATTCAACACCATTTTCTGCTTCTTTACTCATTATCTGTCTCCTGTAATATTTATAATTAGTTTATATTTGTAAGCACTTCTAAAAATTTTATGTAGCCCCCGAAGAGGAATTAACTGATCTATTTATCCATCCCGCTGTAAGCATTCACCGGACAGCGTTTTCCGATGCACCCCTTATTTAAATGCTGTACCTTGCAGGTTATTTGACCACGAGCAGGTAGTTTGAAGCCCAAAAGCTCTTCTGATAGCTCCTCCGCAGTCCTCAGTGCGGTAACACACTCCCGCAAACAACATCGCGACGCTGCATAGTCTGCAATCCGCATAAGCGCAGTTGCGACCGCTGTTTGAGCGATGTGCCGCTCACGCCCCTTGTATGGGTCAGCCTTTACAATGACCGAAAATGCAATACCCACACCCACAGCTGCTCCATCAACACCAAGATATGAACATGAAGCCGGAGGGACCATTCGCCCGCGTTCTAATCCAATACGAATGCTCTCCAAAGAAACATTCGCACCGAGGTTACGAGCAACAACCAGAATTATTCCAGGGACCATCGGATGGTGGTGTGGACCAAACGGCTTAAATTCTGGCATATCGCGCAAACGCGCTAATAATGAAATCATATCCGTTTCAGTCGCTGAGAATAGCTCCTGTTCTATTGCACGTGCCAGCGCATCATCAAACGTCTCAATATGAACATAACCGCTTGTATAGCTCAGTGGATATCTCTGAACACTATTGGGCGAAACACAACACTCACAAGCTTCGGCATCTGCCGATGAGGTGTTTTCGTTGGTATCAGGTATTGATGCTTTCTGTGATGCTGAATTTTCAGCGTACATTTCCATAATAGTAACCTTTTAAAAAAAAGTAATTAGAAAAAAATCTGCTACTAACTCAGAGCAGGGCGGATAGTGACTATTTCAACTGATTCATTTTCATTATTTTTTCAGCGGCCATTACTATCGGATTTTCAGCAGGTACACCTGTTTGCAGTGGATGGGCGCAATATGCAAGAGTTGCCAGTTTCTCAGCAGTCATCTCTGATTGAATTGCCAATGCGATAAAATCTATTCGCTCGGCAATCCCATGCATGCCAGATATCTGTCCTCCTATAACCCTTTGATCCTCAGCCCGGCAAATAAGTTTTACTCTCACCGGCTCACTGGAATCGAACATAGGATAAGCATCACGGGATACGGCTTCAGAAGAAATTGTTTTGATACCTTGTTTTTGCGTAGCTTCCTCAGTTAACCCGACGCTGCCAAGTTTCAATCCGAAAATATCCGTAACGCAGGCATTGATAAATCCACTGAACCGGCGAGTAGAACCAATTGCGTTAGCTGCTGCTATTTTCCCTTGAAAAACACCGTTCGTAGCAAGTTTCCCGTTGCTGGTCTCGCCTGTAATGAAAGACTGAAATTGTGTGCAATCACCACATGCGTATACATCCCTGGCGTTAGTTTGCATGTATTCATCTACAATTACTCCATCCCGTCCGGTTTTTATTGGAGTACCATCGCAAAGACTTACCTGAGCTTTGACTCCTAAAGCAAGTATCACCATGTCAGTATCGACCGATGAGGAATCCTGAAAAAGAAGTTTTCTTACAGAGCCATTTTCATCTACATGGACGTTTTCGACCCTCTTTCCAAGAGATAAATCAATACCATTCTCTTGGATAATATCATGCGAAAGATCTGAAAACTCTTTATCAAATGCAGTGGGCATCAAACGATCTGCCATCTCGATAAGTGTTACATGCAGCCCTGCTTTCCCTAACATGCATGCGGTTTCCACACCAATATATCCACCACCGACAACTGCTACATTCTTAACGTTTTCTTTAAATTTAATAATTTTGTGGATATCTGCGGGGGTTCTGACTGTGAATACATTGGGTTGATGCCTTCCAAGAATCGGGAGCTGAACAGGTTGCGCCCCCGTTGCTAGTATCAATTTATTATAGCCGTAAGATTTCATGCCGGCAAGTTTTACCAGCTTTTGTGCGGGATCAATACTTTCAACAGTGTCCTCAAGCACTTCAATTCCAATGTCTTTCATTAGTTTGGCTTCGTTTTTAAGGTATGAATCAACCTTACAGACATCGCCAATTGCGTAAGGTAAAGCACATGGAACATAGCTTGGTTCACGCCGAATAGCGGTTACTGACAACTCCTTTTTCGACAACTGTGCAGCTCGTGCTGCAGCCATTCCTGCCGGGCCGGTACCAATAATGAATACATCTACGTTTTTTTGCATAATTACTTCCTTTTATTTATTATTACATATAATTATAGTTTACAAAAATACCTTCGTAGCACCTTTATACAGAATAGTATTACATCTGTTGAAGATACGGACCCAATATCATATCATGATATCCTTTACCTGCGGGAACTACAGGATACAAAACTTCTTCGATATCAGTCATTACTTCAAGCATTGAAGGGCCATTGGCAGTAATGAAATCCTGGATATCTGTTTTTAATGTGCTTCTATCGGACACTCGTTTTGAAAATTGAAAGTTACATTTTACAGCGATTTCTGAAAAGTTTATGTCAATCGTACGTTCTGTAGCAGAGCGCCGTCCTTCATAGGATACACTCTCCACATTTCTAACCATTCCATCACTCATATTGTTTAAAAGAAGAATTTTGACAGGTAAACCAAGCGATCCAATAGTGTATAGTTCACCCATATTCATCCTGAAACTTCCATCGCCGTCAATGACAATTACGGTTGCATTCGGGTTGGCGAAATAAGCGCCAATTGCACTGGGCATTCCAAACCCCATTGTCCCAAAACTACCTGATGTCAGGAATCTTTTCGGTTCTATCATTTTAAGGTATTGTGCTGCCAGGAGCTGGTGATTTCCTACACCCGTAGATATGATTGCACCATTCGGAAGTACAGCGCTTAAACAGTCCATAACTTCCGCTTGCTGCAAGCGACCGGTATTTCTATTGTAATTGAGCGGCCACTTTTTTTTCAGCTCGCCTGCTTCCATAATCCATTTACTTAGGTCAATAGTCAGGTCATGCTTTTCGGCGTAATCAGCCAAGTCGTTTAACATGATTGCAGCATTGCCAATAGCAGAAAAATCCGGTTTCCGTTCTAATCGTATTTGACGTACTTTAACAGGGTTAATATCGATGTATGCAATTTTGGAATGAATAGCAAAACCAACCTTTTCAGCAACGCGATCATCCCATCGTACACCTAGCGCAAAAAAGAAATCATTACGTTGAATCATCATGTTAGCAGCAGGTGTTCCGAACATGCCCAGCAAGCCTAATGCATTAGCATCGTTTTCATCGATAATTCCCTTACCCATGAGAGTGTTAACAGATGGAATATTGAAGCGTTTATTGAAACGTCTGATGGCATTAGCACCTTGATAGCTATTCAGCCCTCCACCAATATACAAAAGTGGGCGTTTGGAAGAACTAAGCAGGTTATAAAATGTTTCGCACTGACCGTCGGATAGATGGCATTCATCTGCGTATAATTCAGAAAAATCCCGTAGTGCCAGCCCCTGATAAGTAAAGTTGTTCTGCTGTAAATTGATCGGCATATCTATGACCACAGGGCCCGGCTTTCCCGCTTTGCAGAAAAACCACGCGTCCTTGATTGTTGACTCAATTTTTTCGATGCCATCTACGAGGAGCACCTTTTTGGCCGTAGCTCCAAATACGTTGGAAACATCAATATGCTGAAAGCAGTCTGTTCCCAGTTTATATTCAGGAACTTGTCCTGCAATGACGATCAGAGGAATACTATCCGCATAGGCATCCGCGACAGCGGTCAGTGTGTTGGTTATGGCCGGACCAGAGGTAACAATGGCAACTCCAACCGACTCACTTGACCGTGAATGTCCCGCAGCACTGAACGTCGCCGATTGTTCATTGGAATTAACAACAATTTTTATACTACTTTTACTTAAAGCATCAAACACAGGCAGAATCGCTGCACCCGTGTAGCCAAATACATGTGTTACATTTAATTCATGTAAACATTTTACAAGGATTTCCGCGCCATTCACTGAGGGCTCCTTTCATTTTACTGTAAAGTATTTTCTGTTAATAAAGTAAATCAGTTTCCTGTATCATGGTTTCTGGTAATCTCCTTCATGTTCTATGGAAGTGAATTTTTGTATGTTCATAGTTGTACCTCTGCGATTATGATATCGCCCGATTGTAAGCTGAGCGATTTTGCTAATGAATCAAAAATCGGGTCGATTACAGGAATCGGTCTGGCAGGATTAAGCGAAAATGCACAGGTGTAAATTGTCAGTTTCCCATAAGGCATAAGAAGATCTTTAAGATCTTTGATGGAAAACATTGAAGCTTCACAATAGGGCGTTTTGTTCGTTGCTAACCGGCGCTTATTAAGCCTTGATTTGGCACTCAGTGTACAAATCAGCAAGCGTCCATCCGGTTTTCTTAAACAGCGAACAGCTTCCTTTATTGCATTATGTGGTTCTTCAATAAACTCAATTGCTGTAATCAAGATTGCGATATCGAACATATTATTGTGCAGCGGCAAATACTGAGCATTAGATTGAACAAATTCTGCCCATGGGATTCTTTTGCGGAAAGTTTTCTTCAACATTTCGAATGAAATATCTACACCAAGAACAGAAAATCCAAGAGCGGAAAAGTATTTGCTCCAATGTCCTGTTCCGCAACCGATTTCCAACAGCTTTTTGCCCGACACGTCTTTCAAGGCTTGTTTTATCGCTCTTTTCTCAACTTTTTCGTAGTATCTGCCCATAGGGGTTGAAAACCATTCATCATAAACGGCTGCAGCCTGATTGAAATTAAATCGCGATTGACCTTTAATCATTGACTCACACACTTAATGAGAATGATTGTTGCTATTCCGGCAAGCATCAGGGTAAGTTGAAGGGCGCTTGCGACCAAATCTGATTTCTTGTTCAAACCCGGAAGGATGTCCGCTAACGCGATATATACAAAGCTTGCTGCCGAAAAAGCAAGTATATACGGAATAAAACCTTGAAAGGATTTTAGAGCGAAATAGCCGACAATCGCACCGCAAAGAGCTGTAACACTTGATAATAAATTGTAAATAAATGCTTTTAGACGAGTATACCCATAATTTATCAGGAGCGCAAAATCACCTATTTCCTGGGGCACTTCATGGGCTATTACCGCTATCGATGCCGCTATTCCTGCCGGGATCGAAACAATGAATGTGTTGGCAATTACAATCCCATCAATGAAATTATGCAACGCGTCTCCAAAGAGAATGAGTGGTCCAGCTGCATTATGAATTTCGCAATCAGGTTTGTGACAGTGACGCCATAAAACGAACTTCTCGAGAATAAAAAATGAAATAATTCCAATCAATAAAAAAAGCATGATCTTATCAGGAGAAGCTGCACTTAATGTAAGGGCATTCGGGAGCATGCCTATAAAAGCTGCACCAAGAAGGGTCCCTGCGGCATAGCTCACAAGAATGGGTATGGTCCTCTTCCGAATTTTGGATGGAACAATCAAGAAAATAGACGCAAGTGATACTGAGATGATACTGCCGAGAGCGGCAAACAACAGAATCAGAAAGAATGTTTTCATCCGGGAATATTTCCTGTCAAATCAGAATAAGGCTTATGGCAATGTATAAAATAAAATTGATTATCAGGAAACATTCATTCGACCCATATTGTCAGAATCTATTAATACGTTTGTATCGGGATTTTCAGTCATAGTTGTTCAACCCCTTGCTGAATTGTATGGTGTTTCAGGATCTCATTGATTTTTATCCATACGTTTTCGATATCTGCTGCCATTTTGGATTCTGGAAACTCCACAACACATTTTCCTGCCCGTTGTGCAATAGTGGCAGTTCTCCCGTATTGTATCATACCTGCGAATGTCAAACCTTCCTGTAGTGCATAGTCTTTTATCTCTTGCGATTTTTCAGGATTGATGTCCCATTTGTTGATACATACCATAGCAGGTATTCCCAGACGTTTTGTAAGTCCAGCAATTCTTCGAAGGTCGTGATCACCGGATACCGTAGGTTCAGTGACGATCAGGGCAAGACTTGCAGCGGTAATCGAGGCAATTACCGGGCATCCGATTCCGGGGGAACCATCTATCAGCACATAGGCTGCACCATTCTCTTCAGCAATCCGCTTTGCTTCATTGCGCACCAGTGTTACCAGTTTTCCTGAGTTCTCCGCTGCAATTCCAAGTTTCGCATGAACCAGGGGGCCAAACCGCGTATCGGAAATAAACCATTTTCCACAAATATCTTCTTCGAAATCAATGGCATGAGGCGGGCAGAACCGAACACACACACCGCACCCTTCGCATGCGATTGGATCAATTTGCGGTAGTATTTGGTTTTCATCCCTTTTTTGTATTGCTGCGAATCGACATAGTGTACTACATTTTCCACAGTTTGTGCAGATATCCTGTCTGATTAATGCCTTATGCCCACTACGGAATTCGCTTCGTTGCCTGACTGCGGGTTTGAGGATCAGATGGAGATCGGCAGCGTCGACATCGCAGTCCGCAAGCACAGCCTTTCCTGACGCAAGCGAGGCAAATGATGCTGCAATGCTTGTTTTTCCAGCACCTCCTTTACCGCTAATAATTACAATTTCTTTCATGTGTTAACCTGCTTTCGGATTGAGTCCCAGAGCTCTTGAAAGTTTTTCTGTACTTCCGGAACGGCCTTAAGGATCATTTCTCCTTTTGAATAGCATTCGGCAATTTTTCGATTATCCGGGATTCTTGTCAAAATTTCAACCTGTCGCTTTTCGCAGAATGCCTCTGCGTCGCTGTTTCCCTCTTCTGCGCGGTTTATAACAACACCATGTGGAATGGCAAGCTCTTTGACCATATCGAGTGCCAACCCAAGGTCATTAAGGCCAAATGGAGTAGGTTCGGTGACAAGGACAATAAAATCCGCGTCCCGAATAGATGCAATCACCGGGCAAGAGGTTCCCGGAGGGGCATCGATAATATTGACACTATCCGGGTCGACCTGCTGAAGAACACCACGGATAAGTGGAGGGCTCATTGCTTCACCGATATTAAGTCGACCATGTACGAATCCGACCCTTCCCGAGTTCCCCGATTCAACGAATCCGATCTCGCGTGGCTGCTCCTGTATAGCATTATAAGGGCAGACAAGCGTACATCCGCCACATCCATGGCAGAGCTCCGGAAATACCATAACTGTTTTTCCAAGTCTCACCAGTGCCTTATATTCACAGAACCGGACACATTCTCCGCAAGCAATGCATTTTGATTCAACGATCACCGGAACCGGAATCAATGATGAAATTTTTTCACTAATAACAGGATTCAGGAATAGATGACCATTGGGTTCTTCCACATCGCAATCAAGATATACCGCTTTATCGCTACCTTCGCTTAAGAAGAGAGCGAGATTGGTCGAAATAGTCGTCTTTCCTGTTCCACCTTTGCCACTGGCGATGGCTATTTTCATGAAATGTTCATGTAATACATTCATTGATAGGTTTTCCTTTTGGGCATTACGGGGGCTGATTGTGTACTCATTACTATACATTCTGTTTCCCGTACGATTTTCTGACCATCATCCGCAATCCTTTTATGCAATGTTGCTTGCAGGATTTGACGAAATACTCCGGAGGGATTCAATAGATCCCGCAGAAGTGTCGCGACAAGTGGTACAATTATGCCAGGCAACCAATTTTGCTTTCCGTGAAATACCGGCCAGGATATGCTTCGATAACCAAACCCGGAACAACGTGCTCCCTTTCCTCTTCCTGCTCGAGGGGTTGAATTCCAGGGGCCTGTTCCATCGTGAAGTGGCATATGATACTCCTTTGTAAATAATCAACTTACAGGTACAACGCTCCCTGTGGACATGCCGAAATACAGACACGGCATTCGATACATGTTTCGTTGACATGCGCTTTAACGTCTTTTATATCGATTGCATCCATCGGGCATATTGAGATACACGCTGCACATCCTGTACATTTTTCCTTTTTTACCGAAATTGCCATAGTGGACTCCTTAATTGAGTTGTGAAAAATTGTCGAATTTTCGATTTAAGCATTACTGATTGCATATGCTCCGTTGGGAAGACGATATCCTTCAGGATAAAGGGTTTTTCTAAGATTTGCAGCATCTCGTACTATTTCAGCAAGCTGCTGCTGTGTCACGCTCTGTTCTCCGTCACAAAGAGCAGTTACAGGATCATTATGGGTTTCAATAATGAGACCATCCGCGCCTGCAGCCACAGCAGCCATACTGATCGAGTACACATTGCTGCGATATCCGGTAGAATGAGAAGGGTCAAAAAAGACAGGAAGATTTGATTCACGTTTAAGAACAGGTATTGCACCAAGGTCAGGGGTATACCGCTGAAATTTTTCCTCCTCAAAAGTTCTGATACCCCGCAAGCAGAGAATCACATTGGGATTACCATTTGCAGCTATGTATTCCGCAGCGAGAAGAAAATCTTTCAGGGTTGAAGATTCACCACGTTTGAGCAGTATCGTTTTTTTTGATTCTTGTGTCCTTATGGCAACTTCACGCAGAAAACCATACGATTTCATATTTCTTGCGCCGATTTGTACAATATCAGAATGCTTGATGACATTGTCAAGCACTGTTTCCGGTTCAACTGAACCATCATCGTTTGCATGATTATGCAGTCCTGTCGCTTCTGTAATAATCTGGAAACCGTATTTTTCTCTTGCACGGATAAGATAATCCAGTCCTGCGAATCCCATACCCTGAAAGCTATATGGTGATGTTCTTGGTTTATAAGCACCACCACGCATAACTGGGATTTTTAAATCTGAAATGTAATTCGCTATAGTCATTATTTGCTGTTCATTTTCAAGCGAGCAGGGGCCAGCAATGATAACAAGAGATTTGCCCCCAATTTCTAACGAACCACTTTTTATGATACGGTTTTCAGGTGCGAATTCTCGCGAAACAAGTTTGTATGGTTTGGATATTTTAACAACCTTATCGACACCATCAATTTCTTCAAAAACACTTTCTTCAATTTTACTGCAATCGCCAAGTACTCCAATGACATTAATTCCTGTGGTTCCCTTACTTAATTCGAAAGACATATTTCTGTTTTCGATACGGGCTGTTACAGTCTGTAACTGTTGTTGTGTTACATTTTTCGACATGTGAATAATCATTGGTGCATCCTTTTAAACGAAAGATTACTATTTTCCATAATAACAAATGATCCTACCGAATATCCGGCATCTCGTGCGATAATCGGACATATTACCTGAAAGAGAAAGAAAATCTTCTTTCTGGTAATATTGCTCAGTGTTTCAAAATTACCTTGTCCTCTGGCAATAATTATGTCGGCTTCTTCAAAATGCCTCCTGAAATCCGATGAACAATCTTCCAGAATTGTCCCCAGGGCATCGGAACCATTAGATATGACCTTCACAATTTCAGTAAGGCCGACTGTCTGGCATTTTCAATTTGATTTTCTGTTGCATTACAATTTTTTAATGTTCCTAGTGCCTGTTTGATAAAACAGGGGAGACATTCAAAATAGGTCTTCATTACGTTTTTGTTCCAATGTGAAATTCCGGCCAGGATACTTTATGTTAATCAGTTTCCTAAGCTGGAAAAATGTTTGTTACTTCTTTTCTGCTTCAAATGCAGAAATCCTGTCGTTAATTGACTGAAGAGCGTCCATGTAATGTCGCGACTGATTTTTAAGTGTGGATAGCTCGTCGAGCCGCTTGTTGGAAACTGGTTGAGAGGCGATTTGAGTACCTGAATTTGTCCAGCCATGTCTCCATCTCATACCCATTCCATAACCTCTGCTTCGTCCACACCCAAAACCCATTCCGCATCTTCCCTGTACTGGTTCCCTATAGCCAGGTACGCCATATCCTGCACATAATCCTGCTCCTCCACCGGTCATTGGTCCCATTCCCGCAGGACCAGTTCTGTCACCTCGTGGCATAAAAACCTCCATTGAAAAATTTGACTGAATGCACCTTTGATGGTGCTTTATGTAACTTTAAAAAATTTTGCATCTGCTTTAACAACGCAAATATCATTTTGAGTAATTTTACAGATCATTGAATACCTCAGAGATCAATGGTCGCAAATGTTGCCCCCTGTTACCAGTTCTCCTTGAAGCCAGTTCAACACGACGGTTTGTGGGTGCTCTGCCGGAGCACCGAC
>JBNKZD010000065.1:0-3094 GCA_050301235.1 Chitinispirillaceae bacterium
AAAAAAAAGGTACTCCCTTGCAGGAGTACCTTATGACAATTATGCTTTACTAAGTCTTTCTTCGAGTGCTTTAAGCTGATTGCTGAGTCCGGCTGGTAAACGATCGCCGAATGTAGCATAGTGTTCCTTAATTTTGGCAACTTCATCAAGCCATTCAGTTTTGTTGACTTTAAGAAGTTCTTCCATGTCAGCGGCAGGAACATCGAGACCAGACACATCGATTGCGCCTGCTGCAGGGAGATATCCAATTGGTGATTCAACTGCAGTACTTGCACCTTCAGTACGTTCAAAAACCCATTTAAGAACACGGCTGTTTTCTCCGTATCCCGGCCACAGCCATTTGCCATCAGGAGCTTTGCGGAACCAGTTGACAAAGAAAATTTTTGGAAGTTTGTCAGCTGTGGTTTTTGTACCAATGTTGAGCCAGTGTTTGAAATAATCACCCATGTGGTAGCCGCAGAACGGAAGCATTGCAAATGGATCACGACGAACTGTTCCGGCTTTAAGATCGAGAGCTGCAGCTGTAATTTCTGAACCAACAATCGAGCCCATGAATACACCATGTTCCCAGTTCATAGATTCATGAACAAGCGGTACTGTGCCTGGGCGACGACCACCAAACAGAATTGCACTGATCGGTACACCTGCAGGATCTTCCCATTCAGGTGCAACTGCAGGACACTGTGATGCAGGAGCTGTAAAACGTGCATTGGGATGAGCTGCAGGTTTCTGAGATTTATCAGCTTTATTCTGGACCCATTCGTTTCCGTTCCAGTCGATCATTTTACCCGGCGCATCATAACCGATACCTTCCCACCATACCTCTTTATCTTCTGTAATAGCAACATTGGTGTAAATGGTATTTTTGCTGATGGTTTTCATCGCATTTGGATTTGAATTCATCGATGTTCCAGGAGCAACACCAAAGAAACCAGCTTCAGGGTTGATCGCATAGAGACGGCCATCTTTACCGAATTTCATCCATGCAATATCATCACCGATTGTTTCAACTTTCCAACCAGGAATTGTAGGAATAAGCATGGCAAGGTTTGTCTTACCACATGCACTGGGGAATGCTGCTGCAACATACTTTTTAACACCCTGTGGATTGGTGATACCAAGTATGAGCATGTGTTCAGCAAGCCAACCTTCATCACGAGCAATGACTGATGCGATACGGAGAGCAAGACATTTTTTACCAAGAAGAGCGTTGCCACCGTAACCTGAACCATAGGACCAGATTGTGCGTTCTTCAGGGAAATGAGAGATATATTTTTTCTCGATTGGAGCACATGGCCATTTACCACCATCTGTTTCACCAGCTGCAAGTGGTTTACCGACGGAGTGCATACATTTTACAAATTCACCATCAGCACCAAGAACTTCGAGCACTTTGGAGCCAACACGTGTCATGATATGCATGTTGGCAACAACGTATGGTGAATCGGTAAGTTCAATTCCAATTTTTGCTATAGGAGAACCAATTGGACCCATGCTGAAAGGAATAACATACAGTGTACGACCCTTCATACAACCTGTATAGAGACCTTTCATTGTAGTTTTGAGTTCTTCAGGATCGATCCAGTTATTTGTTGGACCTGCCTGATCTTTTGTTTTAGATGCAATGTAGGTACGATTTTCTACACGTGCGACATCCGAAGGATCAGATATAAATGATATACATCCGGGAAGTTTTGTTTCATTAAGTTTTGTTGCAAGCTTTGAATCAATCATCAATTTAACAAGACGATCATATTCAGCTTTAGAACCATCACACCACTCGATTGAATCTGGCTGGCAAATGGCAGCCATCTCGTCAACCCACTGCTTCAGTTTCAAATTGGAAGTCATACGAACCTTTCTGCTATTTATTTTAGCATCTGTAAAAAAGGATAAAAAAAAGACCAGAGAGATGCAGAAGAGCATTTCTTTGGTCCTCACCTCCACGTACCCCTTTAAAAGCACGCGAACTTGACAACCGGCTATGTTTTAACACGGTATCCGATCTACATTCCGGCAAAATATGGCGCACCATACCCCTCCCGAATGCCTATTGGACACTTAAAGATAAAAAACACCTCTATCGCACGCAAGAAAAATTTTCACTAAAAACAGGTTTTTTATGGTTATTCCAGTTCCGGAGGTCGATCGAGGGTAAAAAGTATCATCTTTTCCCCGGTTTCGGTGCTAATGTCAGTATGAAGACTTTTGACTTTTCGTCGTAATACACTTTTTAATATATCCTCAAGAATAGATCTCCCATTTTCGATTAATTCTATACGCACCTGTTTAATCAGTTCACGGGCACGAGCGTTCCTGTCGGATTTAATTAATTTATGCTCTGCTTTTGTAAGAACCCCTTTCAGACGTACAAGCACCATATCTTCAACAAGATACGTTTTTGTCTCCAGAGGTCCCCGCCCCATGTGTTCTTTTTCGAAGCGGGTTATAGCATCGGAAATCTCAGCTTCAATCTGCCCCTTGGTTTTTTTCTGAAATGGTCTGCTCATCATATAATCAAACTTCTTTGTTAAAAAAAAATTTAAAATTGAGATACAATATTTTGATAAGGTTCATACATACATTGGTTAATATACCTTTTTCGCCTGATACATCAACAAATTCTATCTGATATATTTATATAATACAATGAACATCTTTATCAACAATATGACTTCACTATGTTTAACCTATATTGTATACTAATAAAGAGTTAACGTTTTCCAGGTACCCGGTGATCTCATGCAAAAAAAGATTTTTGCTGGCCAGAATAACAATAATACATCAACAATCCATAAACAGGCTCTGTATTGTGCTTCATTGGTATCTCTCACCGGGGTGATCACAATCGTTCTTCCAGGTCTTTTTCAAAATCCATTTACACTCATTGTTTCTATACTTATTACCGCCGGAATTGCGATCAGTACTGGAATCTGGCTTCAGAAAACAATAGCCTCATACCTGGAGACGATAGAAAAAGGGAAACTTCTCTCCCGTCGATTTCAGAATATTGCCAAATACTTCGAAAGTATCCTTCAGGATTCATCAGATATAATTTTTACTGTTGACACAGAAGGGTTTATCATGAAATTCA
>JBNKZD010000066.1:0-3071 GCA_050301235.1 Chitinispirillaceae bacterium
GCGCTTGCGGGGGCGATTACCATAATATCAGCCCAAAGGCCCAATTCCACATGATTGTTCCATTCTCCTGAATTGTCCTTCTCAAAGGTTGATAGAACCGGATTTTTGGATAGGGTGGCCAGCGTTAAGGGGGTAATAAAAGTTTGGGAAGAGGCTGTCATGATAATTTTCACTTCAGCGCCTTCCCCAACCAGCAGACGGGTGAGATAAGCAGCTTTATAAGCTGCGATGCTTCCACACACGCCCAATAAAATATGCTTTCCGCGAAGCATATTGATTTATACTATAAGTGTTGCGGAAACATCCTGATCCCTTTCACGGAACATGATCTTGTCTTCTACAAATTCTTCGATCGCAAGCGACGTGGGTTTTGGCATACGCTCATAGAATTTTGAAATTTCGATTTGCTCGCGGTTTTCAAAGATCTCTTCGAGGTTGTCTACTGTGGAAGCAAATTCTGCCAATTTACTGTTAAGTTCTTCCTTAACGTTGATCGTAATCTGGCGCGCACGTTGTGAGATGATCGAAACGGATTCATAAATGTTTCCTGTCTTGCTGGCGATCTCTGCCATGTTACGTGTAATAATCGATGCTTGAGTAACCATATATTTAATTTTTAGCTAATTCTGTTATTTTTTCAAGGCTGTCACCATATTTTTTCTCAGCCTCCTTGATATATTTTGATTCAGGATAATTATCAACAAAATCCTGATAATATTGATTCGCTTCACGATACCGTTCCAACTGACGGATTGAAATACTCTTCTCCGCATACTGATATTGCGCCATGAATTTAAGGTACGCCAGCTCTTCATTGTATTTTGAATCCGGGAAACTTTCAGAAAATGACTGGAACGCAATTACCGCGGCATTGAAGTTCTCCAGGCGATAATATTGTTTGGCATTTTCATATCCTTTCCTTTCGAGGCGTTCCTGAACCTCATTGATAACGTTGCTCGCGTCATCCACAAATTCACTTGTTGGATAACGGTTTATAAATTGCTGCATTGCCATCAGCGCCTCAATACTATTGGACTGATCCAGGTTATACGACGGAGACGCGGCATAGAGCGAGTAGGCATACATATAATACGCTTCCTGGGCAAACTCACTTCGTCCGTATGTTTCATAAAACACCTTGAAATGATGAGCAGCCAGATCGTACAGTCGCTGATGATATTGCGAGTATGCGTAATAGAACTGGACTTTTTCGCCTTCAGGCAATCCACGTACTATCGGCAAAATTTGATCAAAGAGTGTGGATGACCTGTAGTAATCCTTGTTCTCATAATATTCGAGACCCGCTTCGTATTTCACACGCCAGTCTTCGCTTTTTTCAATGGCACGGAATTTACCGCACGATGAAAAAAGTGAAATAATGATACTAAAAGAAACTAAATAAAAAAGGACCCTTTTACGCATAAGGCTGCAAATATAAGTAGTTAACGACAATTATCAATGGAGAATGTCTTTGTTGGATAGGATAACAGGATTAATGCTCTTTTTAGTGCCCGGAGCTGCTATTATTTTCGAACAATCAGTTTTCTCGACATAACACCCTCATTGTCCACATAAAGTGTATAAAAGTAGACTCCTGCATTAAATTCCTCTGCATTTACCTTTACACGTGTTTCCAGGTAGGGCAGGTCGTATTCTGCAACCGCACTTCCAAGAACATTGTGAATCACCACTTTTGCTTCAACATCCCTGTCGAGGATATTGTAATCGATGAATGCGAAATCTGTAACCGGGTTAGGGTAAACATCATTGATTTTTATTGCTCTGGATTCGTAAATTACCCTTTCAGGCACTTTGTCCTCCACGGAATAACTGACTTCATACTCCACATAATCCATCGGTTTGTCACGATTATAGATCTGGTATGTTACCGTGCTATACCCTTCGGCGAGACCAGCTTCAAGAACGCTTACAAATGCGGTTGATTTTTCCCCGGGTTCGAGCCGTTTGGAAACCGGCAGTTTATCAGTTTCTTCACTGTAACATTCATTTCCCCAGCAGAAATACGATTTCTGGCTTGTCCCAATAACCTTTCCGGTGCGTTTGACCACGACATAAATGGGATTGCTGGTAGTATTCTGGATGGTGACCGGTACTCTCATTATGGATCCGATCCGTCCGGAATGGACATTAGAATTCTCTACGACCTGAAGTTCCTGGGCGTTAATGAAGAAGGGGGCAAGAAACAATACTAACAGGAAGTAAAGTTTATTCATAGGCAAACACAATATATATGTATATACGTACGTTTTCGTGAATTCGTTAAGGAAGATACAAAATATCCGCATTTTAAACATAGAGATTTTCCATAAAATGAACGGAAGTGTTCATTTGATACAATAATTTCAAAATGAATCCATCAAAATGCAGGTTCATTAAGAAAACAATAAATTTTGTCTCTCACTTCTGACCCACGAAGAGGCAAAATGGTTGCCGGTACGGACAGTATCAAAACTATTTTATTTCTTTTCGGGACCGGGGCTATTATTTAACCTTGGCTTTTTCTGAACAGGTTTTTCAGGAGGTTGGTCCGTTGGAATAAGATCTTCACTTCTTAAGACGTCTTTTTTTGCGGGTCGCTCTTCAATGCGCCATGAAAAACCCGGAAGGCGCTGAACATCTGCAGTAAGTTCGTGGGGTGGTATCATGTGTGCATCGGGCTTCACAAAGAAGGAAACATTGTCGGCCTTGTTTAATTTGAAATGAATTCGCATACTGCTGCTGATGCTTTTATTCATTCCCATCAGATAGGATTCCGTTTCATCCAGCGCATAGAAGAGACTTTCGGCATTTCCATCCACATCCACCCGGCTGATGGCGCTTTCCCTGAACCGGGCAATCATATCTCGTCCCTTGATCTGGTTGTAATTATTGATGGAATCCCGGCTTACCACAAATGAATTAAAGGTGAGATACATCTTGTCGATCGAGTTGTCATGAATCTCAACTTCTATTGTATCGGCCGTAATCTGATTTTCGCCGGTCCATAATACAGGATCTGAATAAAAAACGATCATACTATCTGCATTCATGTATGCCAGGGAGTCTGACCT
>JBNKZD010000067.1:0-9040 GCA_050301235.1 Chitinispirillaceae bacterium
GATATAGTCATCAAAACTGGACCCAAAGGCAATAAAGGTAGTTTTTGGAAATCGCTCAAACCAGTGAGCGCATAAAAGTTTGGCCAGCATACCTGACATTAATAAAACAATAGCACCTTCTTCAAACATGTACTCCTTTAACGTATTATATTCCTTATGAGCATTTCTAAAGGGTACCCGGATTACCTGGCTTTCTTCGAATTTGAAGCCAATTTTTTTAAAAAAGGTAAGATCTTGATGTATGTTCACCACAAAATATACCTTCTTCTTTCTAATTAACCCTAAAATTCTTGGGTACCGGCTTAGACTATGATGAAAAGTCATGGCAGGTATTGTATGCCGGTCTACCTGTCTCACTTTTTTTGCATAGTCACTCAGTTTTGGATGACAGCTTTCACATGGGATTCCGATATAGTAGTAATCTTGTTTCTTCAAAAAGGCAGCTTTTAATAATTCGCCTAGTTGTTTGCTATATTTTTGCTGAATTCTTCCAAACCACACTTCTTTATGATCCTGCTGTTCATATTTTTTTATGAAAGTCATTTCTCCATCGTTAAAGTGTGAAAAGGAAAAAGCCTGCTCATTTTCCAAATGCCCTATCAGAGTTTCAATAGTTCGATTTATTTCGGTAGAGCGATTATGGCTAAACCTAAAAATTGAGTAATCTTTTTTAAACCCTTTATTGTAGATAAAAATCTTACTCATTGAAACAAGAGAATGCAAATAGGCCAGAACAGAGCCTGCTAATTGACCAAGTTTAGCAGCCTTTATAATGGATGTACTCATTATAGCCGGGATTTGTTTGACACGGGTATTATACATTTTTCCCTGTTTACGTATCAAATCCCATTGCTTATCACCAAAATCATTACTCCTTAATCTTTCTTTTTCATACTTGTTGAAGATGAATCCATGGCGAGCACTAAAAATTGGCCATCTAACAACTGACCTTCGTCCTTCGGTAACACCAAAAATCTTATGTTCTATATCCAGGAAAACCTTAACCGAGCTTTTGATCATTTCAGAAATCTGGTCGACATAGTACCTATGAAATGAATCAACTATATAAGTTTTTTTTGTCAGGGTTTTCTGCAATAAGTCTTTGCCATAAAGTTTTATTAATTCCTGGAACAGCAACGTATGCTTCTTTGCTGTTCCCAGTAACATATTAGAGTATATATAATGATAGCTACTCTCTTGACGCGGATAATACTTCCAGTAATAATAATTGAATCCTGTGGCGTCGAATGGGAAATCTGCAGAGGCCCCAAATACTATGTCAGCACATGTTTCTTTGTATAACTCAAAAATTTCCTCTCTCTCCTTTTGAATCAAAAAATCATCAGAAGTAATCAAGACCAATTCATCCTCAGCGAACAGTGCTAGTTCAGATAGGATGGTATCGATCAAATTCCTATTTGACGTTCTAACATTAATTACCTCCATAATTTCATGTTATGAATAACTATCTGATAAAGAAAAGATTAAAGAAGCACAACAAAAACCAGATATGAGATTCATTACGCTTTTAAGGCACGTTTCATTTTGGAAGTTATTTTTTGCTGTGGTCACCAGTTTTTTATCCGGTGTTTTCTCTACGTATGTGATCAGTCTGATACATGCTTTTGTGAACAAAGGAATCGAAAACGACCCTCATTACATGCTTAAATTTGTTACCGGAGCACTTCTATTTGGCATCATGGGTGTATTGTCTTCTTTCTTCATATCGCTGCTTACCCGGACAGCAATCTTTAAGCTCAGAACAAGCCTGTCTGCTCAAGTTTTGCAGACTTCCTTCCAAAAGTCAGAAAGAAATTTAGACAAAATACTGCCTGTTTTGACTGAAGATATCAATGTTGTCTCAAACTGCATGAACAGACTGCCTCCGGTCATGACAGCTTGGGCAACTACAGTAGGATGCATCGCCTATTTATTCTTTTTGTCATGGAAATTCACCATCGGCAGTTTGGTGTTATTTGGCATAGTTTTTTTAATCAACTACCTGTCTTTGCCATACTTAAAGAAACAGACTGAGAATGCCAGGAATGTCTTGGATCAAATCTATAAAAACTTTGAGGGTCTGGTTTATGGAATGAAAGAACTTAAACTCAATAAAGACCATAGAAACGTTTACCTTTCGAAAAAAATTGAACCAAACTGCAAGGAAGAAAAGAAATTCAAAGTAAAGGCAGGTGTTTTTTATGCGCTGTCCAACAGAACTTTGGAAGTCATCCTGTTCCTTGGTATCGGCATGTTTATTTTTTGCACTGGAAAATTTGCCTGGATGGATAACGATGCATTTACAGGCTACTTGGTTGTTTTGGTTTTTGTAGTCGGACCGCTTTCTATCGTTGCAAATTATATACAACTTTTGAAACAAACTCAGGTATCACTGGAAAGAATTGATAGTTTGGGATCCAGTCTGGAAAAAGAGCCGGATTTTAACACAAGTTTGCAGCCTAGTAGCCAATGGAATGAAGCAAAAGACGCCATTTTCTCGCTTGATAATGTTTATTTTAGCTACGAGGTAGAAGAAGAAAGAGAACGGTTCATGATCGGACCAATCAATCTCCAGATCAAAAAGGGTGAAATAATCTACATTATTGGTGGCAATGGAACAGGCAAAACAACTCTGATCAAACTAATTGCCGGACTGTATGTTCCCACTTCAGGCCAACTGGCTTACAAGGGAGTCACAATAGAAGAGAAAGATCTTGATAACTACAGAACGCATTTCGCAGCCGTGTTTATCGATAATTATTTGTTTGATGACCTGTTTTATATCGACCCTGCCATAATAGACAGCGACGCCGGGAAACTTTTGAAACAACTGGAAATCGAGCACAAGGTATTCATAAAAGATCAGAAAATCTCAACTCTGAAATTATCGTATGGTCAACGAAAGCGGCTGGCCATGTTGGTTGCCATATTAGAAGACAAAGAAATATATATCTTTGATGAATGGGCGGCAAATCAGGACGCACATTTCAAGGAAGTATTTTATGTCAAACTTCTGCCGGATTTAAAGAAAAGAGGTAAGACGGTGATTGCTATTTCTCATGACGAAAAATATTCCAAGCAAGCGGACCGGATCTTCAAAATGGCAAAAGGACAGCTCAAGGAAGTAAGTCGTTAGATGTCTGATTAAAGACTTCTGTTCAAATGAGGTAATGGAGCAATCAATTCTTTCGGAAGACCTAAAAACTCAACGATTTTGGAGTTATCTTCCTCTTTACTAATGTCAATAACCAATAGTTGATCCTGTCTCTCCCGAAAATAAAGAATTATCTCCTGATTGCGCTTTTCATAAATTTCAACCCGATGCTTTTTATCATAGACCAGTGACCAGTCGAAGCAAATTCGGTGATCAACCACTGAAGCCGCATGACTTTTAAAAGTATTGTAGAGGTAATTCTTATGAAGATAGATCGCTTTGTCCTTAAGTGTCGACTCGCTGAAATCGTTTATATTTTCTACGCCGGCCTTTTTGAGGAGCACCTTTAGACTAAATCTAACAAGGCTTTCAAACCACGCATCCGAATCTCTAACCGTTAATATGAATCTGCTTCCCGGAAACACAGCATCTAAGATTGCATAAGTGACGCCTTGCGAAAAAGGCATGTCCTGAAATGCATCGTACTTTTTGCACAAATCAAAAAGCGGTTCGTAATCACCACGAAAAAGCTTCTCAACGACACGTTTTTTTTGTTTTCCTTGATTAGGCATCCTGTAACCTACATCGGTTAGCACCTTTTCCATCGTGGTTGTTCCGGTCTTATTGTAGCCGATACAAAAAACCTTTGGGCATTGTTGGTTGCGATGGAAAAGTCTCTGCAGTTTGTTGCTGACAATCATTTGAATTTCATTTTTAAAACTAACATTTGAGTAGTCATGGGAGCTTGCGGGTCAATGGTCAAAGTTGTTTTCTTCTTGAGCGTTGTTGACTTCCAGACGAGCTCATTTAGTAGCCTATCTTGTTTAATTTAGAAAAGCAGAAACGGTATCTCGATATTTTATGGCCAAGGGTAGTTGTCTCTAAATCAGTACAGCCAAAAAAGTAAAATTTAAGAGGGAAGAACGGCCTTAAACAAACACCAGAGGATATAAATATGAGGTTTTTGCTGAAAAACTTTGATTCAAAAAAAACAAGCGGTAATAAAAGTACTGTTCTTCTATTAATTGATCTGAAAAAACACACCCGAGGCGGTCATTTCAGGCCATGGTTAAAGTTTTTTACAAAAGAGTTTGTTTTGAGGTTTGACCGCGTTGCAGTGGTAACTCCGGACCCCGGCTTTACCCGAGGGTTTTTTGAAAAGGATTATTTAAAGAATAATGATTCGCTTTCATTTCACAGGCTTCCGTGGCGCTTCAAAGTAATTTTGGCAGTAAACTCTCTTGTAAAAAAACTAACCAGTCCTGGCGAGGAAGTTAGTTTTTTTGTGATGTGGGGAAACGATTTGGTTCGAATTTTGAACATAAAGCAAGCTATTCGATGGGCGACACTGTCAGGAATCTCAAGGATGCACCGACAGCCCGGGGGTAAAGAATCAGATAATGAAAGGGCTCTTTTATCAATTGTTGAGTCTGATCCAAACTGTAGAAGCTTTTTTCAACCAGACGGGTACCTGAAAAGTACCTCTTCCAAGGCTATCTGGATTCCAGTGATTGAAAGCATACGGACTCTTGATGTGCCCTCAGACTTAATAAATAAAATCAAACGCTTTGGTTCCGATAAAATTACAATAGGAACTTTTGGGATATTAACCGGAAAACGTTCTCTAAATGCATTGCTTGAGTTGGCAAGATGCCAGCCGGATGTGAATTTTATAATCATAGGAGAGATCAACTATCGAACTGTAGATAAACACTTACAGCAGGATCTGATTCAAGGGAACAGGAGTAACCTGTTCATTCACCCTTGTTTTCTAGAGGCAGAGGAAGAACTCAATTCTGCTATTGATGCAGTCGATGGTGTCTTTATTGATGGCGCAAATTATGCGCCACATAGCGGTATTGTATGCAAGGGACTTTACTTCGGAAAAGGAATTATCAGTCCAATTGGAAACTCATGGACCAACGATGTAATTAATGAAGGTCAGGTAGGCATAGCTTATAATGACCCAAAATTCGATTTGCAATCAAAGTGGAAAGCGTGGAAAGACAATGGAGGGCCAGACAATTCGATTGAAAAGTCTGCAAAAATGCGATCACCTCTTTCAATAAAGCAGAGCTTTGATCGGCTTGCCAAACGCTTAAAAAGTTATACCACATCTAAAAAAGTTTGCTAATGTTTTGACCTCAAGAACCGTTTGTTGAAAGGCGTATCCAACCCTTGCCAAATAAGCTGAGGAAATCCCACCAATCTTTTAATTGACCACTACCTTGTCGAGGCTTTCGATTGTAGGCCGGAGCTTGTTGGCGATTTGATCCTGGATCAGATCCAAAAGCTTTTCGATGGGATTAAGTGGTCCGGTTCTACTCTGCAGCCCGGTCTTGTCAACCTGCGGTCTCGAAACAGGACTGTAAGGCGGCAGTGTCACGATGTGGATTTTATCGGGTATTTGTTCATGGCTACTGTGCTTTGGATGAGTCCTTTTTTCATGCATGGGGCAAGGAGACCCTCAGTATCTCCGCGCATTTTTTAGTGAAAGCCATACAGTCTTGTAATTGAAGGAGCGTCCAAAGTGTCGCTGAAGTTCTTCACGCGCCTGCTCGGCAGTGTTCCAGCGGGCATTTTTGAGTCCGTTGCAAAGATAGGCCTCTATATTTCTTCGTCCAGACCGTTTGGGCGATAAATGCCATATCCACGGCTTAGAACCGCATCCAATCTGTCCCGGTGGAAAGTCGCGAACCAGCGACTTACAGTGGAGGCACTTACTCCGATACTCTCAGAAATAAACTCTAGTGAGGTTTCCCCGAGAAAACCCATTTTCAAAGTAGTCAAACGGGTCTGTTTCCAACCCGGATTACTTTACTTAAGCAGAGCTTTAATTCGTAGGCGATCTGCTTCCTCGCCCAAGCGTATACGTTTCATAGGAGAACAATTTGAACGATTATTACATGCAAACCTTTTTAGAGGTGGTATAAGTACACGGCCTACCCAAACAAATCCAAAGAAAAACTTGTTGCCTGAAGATTATTTTAGAGGCTTTATTCCCATGTCTGGTTCGGATGACTGCGATCTAAATGTCTATATCAAG
This sequence comes from Chitinispirillaceae bacterium, assembly GCA_050301235.1. Lineage (GTDB taxonomy): Bacteria > Fibrobacterota > Chitinivibrionia > Chitinivibrionales > Chitinispirillaceae > JAFGIN01. The sequence goes on from JBNKZD010000067.1 coordinate 6,201, forward strand.
GCACGATCCATGCCGCTTAGGATGAATATGAGAACTCATTAACAGCACCGAGACTGGATGCCCACTGGCACCGGGCTTGGTAAAGCCCACAACAAAGAGTACATACGGAGGTCTGACACAGGGAATTCAGTCTCGACAACAGCAGTAATAACCGACAGGAAATAGGATTACAAAATTGGAATTTTCATATCAATAATAATCCCTCCTCATGGAAGGCGGAGTGGACAACCTGAATAATGCTAATGAGTAATTTGACAAGCACTTGCACTTCGTCCTTCATTGGTTGGGTGTCTATTCTCTAACCTTAGCCAAGAAAAAGGAAGATACAATGAATGAATAGAATTCTAAATACAATTCGTCAAGATAAAAAACCGTTCTGCCGCTTACTAGGCATACTTTTATTGGGATTACCGTTCGATATCGGATCCTTTCTTCGGATTACAATTAGAGTACAGGATTATTATATTCGTCTTCATTCAAGTTTACTTTCAATAGCTTTTTGGTGTAATCCGAACGAAAGATTCGGTGACTACAAGTTTATCACTAGCTACTTGAAACAGACTGATGTTTATATAGACGTTGGAGCTAATATTGGCACCACTCTAATTCCTGCTGCAAAATTGATAAAGGTAGGCAAAGCTATTGGAATTGAACCACACCCAAAGATATACTCCTATCTAAAAGATAACATGTTGTTGAATGATTTGGAAAATCGCGTTGAACTACATAATTGTGCGTTGGGAAACGAGCATGGGTATCTACATTTCTCGTCCAAAATAGCCGATGATCAGAACAGAGTATTATGCAACGGGAAGGGGATCAAAGTGCCAACAAAATTACTGGACGACTTTGGAGAAATTCACTCGCTAATTGATCTTATAAAAATAGACGTTGAAGGATATGAGAAATTTGTTATTGAAGGTGGAATGGAAACACTTAAAAAAACAGAATGTGTTTATATTGAGATTAGTGAAAAAAATTTTAGTCGGTATGGATACTCTGTGAAAGACCTGCTAGTTGTCTTAGAGAGAATGGGGTTCTTTCTGTTTATTAAGAAAAAACCAGAAGTAATTGAACCTGTAAATTGTGAATATAGGCCATCTAGACTTTTGAATCTTTTTGCAATCAGAAACATTGAAAACTTTATAGAGAGAACCGGATGGCGAATTTGTGACAAGGAAGCATAAAGGAAAGGGTACAACACAAAGTCAAAGGAACCATATTCTAACGGATCGAAAAAACTTTTCGGGAGTGAATCCACTTATCGAATCAGGATTGGAAGCTTTCGTGTTGCCTACAAAATCGATGATGATCAGCTTACCAAACGCATAACCGATTAAATGAAAAATCACAGAAATAACTGCTGCATCAACTGTGGTGGCAAGGAGCTTTCCAGATTTATAGATTTAGGGGATCAGCCAAATGGGAATCACTTTCCCACAATTGAAACGATTGCTGAAGAACCCTCTTTTCCTTTTGCAATGAATGTTTGTGTGAATTGCTGGCAAGTTCAACTGGAAGAATTCCCTTCGCCAGAATTTATGTTCAGGGATCATCCTTACATTACCGGGATTAACAAACCGGTTGTTTGGCACTTTCAAAAACTGAGTAAATCCATTGTAGAAAAATACAATCTCGAAAGAAACTCACTTGTAATCGACATTGGCTGCAACGATGGAACACTGCTACAGTTTTTTGCTGAGCTAGGTATGCGTACGCTAGGTGTTGATCCCGGTAGCATAACCGGTGAGTTATGCGAACAAAAAGGGATCAATGTATGTCGCACATTTTGGGGTGAGGCTACCGGAAAATCGTTGAGTAATCTCAATTTGATTCCTCGTGTTATAACGGCAACGGCAGTTTTTTATCACATTCCTGACCTTCACGATTTTGTATCCGGACTACGGGCCGTTATGAACGACCAGACTGTGTTTGTGACCCAATGTGTTTATCTCAAGGAGGTCATCGAAAAAAATCAGTTCGATCATTTCTATCATGAGCATACCATGATTCATTCATTGGCTCCTCTCAAACGACTGTTTTTAGAACACGGGATGAAGATGATTGATGTGGAGTTTGATCCGATTCATGGAGGATCGTTTATCCTAAACGTTGCTTTAAATTCATCCGGTTATCCTACGACAAAGCGCATTCAGGATGCACTTGTTGCCGAGAAAGACGCAAAACTGAATGCTCTCTCAACGTTCACAGCATTTTCCAAACGAGTTGAATCCAATAGAGATGAACTATTGAAACTATTGAACAAACTTAAGCAGGAAGGCAAAACTGTGTATGGGTTGTGTGCTCCGGTAAAAGGGAGTACACTGTTAAATTATGCTGGGATTGGGCCGGAGTTCATTGAAAAAGCTGTCGAAATCAATCCCCATAAAATCGGCAGGCTAACACCAGGAACCCACATCCCGATTGTTGATGAGAAGGCGATAGAGAAGAACCCGGATTACTATCTCGTTCTTTCCTGGAATTTCCTTGATTTCTTTGCCAATAAGTATCGTAACTTTCTTGAAGGAGGCGGTAAATTCATCGTGCCTAATCCGGTTGTTCGAGTTATCGACGATTCTTACCTTATTTCCGGCGATCGCTGAATAATGATTGTTAATCTCAACCCGGCAAAGCCGGAACCAAGGAAAGTAGAACTCTACATGTTCATCGCTCTGCTTTTATTAACCACGAAGATGCACGAAGGACACGAAGAAAATACTTTTGAAACCACACTACCGGACAAAACTTAAATTTTTGAAAATACAGGCCAAAATATTCGTAATTCGATCTTCACCGTTTTGTAGTATTCTCATCGCATGCTTGATGTCATCGAGTCCATA
>JBNKZD010000068.1:0-18402 GCA_050301235.1 Chitinispirillaceae bacterium
CTTTCATGTAAGTAATCTTATGCGATGCTGTCAATCAGTATATTTCTTCAAATGTACTCAAAAAGAGAACATTTTCTCCCCCCAAAAGCCTGCACCTGAAATTATCTCATTGTATATTAAATACTGTAACCTGAAGCGAAAAGTTCATGCACATAGGTAGTTATTGAATTTCTTCATGTCAGGTTCATAGAAACAACTAATTCAAACCATATTTGTCATGGAGGCGGTATGAAAAAAAGGTTACTGACAACATTCGCAGCAACGTTGTCACTGTTCATGTCACAATGTTCTGAACTTCCCACACAGAAAGAAACTGCAGATGGAAGCAAAGCAATAAGAATCGAAATCAAGACTCCACCTGGATTTGATACTATTGCGGCAAGAGCATATGTACAGGTCACAGCAGATGATATGAAAGCCACGATTACACAGAAACTCACTATCAGCAATGACTGGATCTCCGGTGTTGTTCGTAATATTCCAGTTGGATATGCCCGTCATTTTGAGGTATTTGTTGAGGGATTTGATTCTACATTTCTCTATTATGGGGATATGACTGCTTCAATTTACTCAGGGAAGGAAACCTATGTCACAATTATATTGCGTAAACCTGGTGGCACAGCCATCATCAACGGGTATATAGAAGAATACCAACCACCTCAGGATTCCATTCCTGCGCCTCAAACGCCATATATTTACTCATACGATATTGCACCAACCACACCACCGCGCATCTCCCAGCTGACAATGGTTACAAGTGGATCAAAGTTTCCTGATTCTTTATTTTATATCTGGAGAATCGTTTATATAGCAGATTATGATTCATTTTCAACAAAAGATACTTCAGGTATGGTCTACACTTTGAAATATCCTGAAGATGGTATGTATCAGGTAAGCGTACGTGCAATGAGTATGTATGACTCTCTTTTGATTTCATCAAGTTCATACGCACTCGTTTTTAATATTAAAAATGGTCTGCTAACCGACACGATTTTACCCGACACTGTTTCTCCTGTTATTTACCTTAATGGCCCTGATACGATATTTCTAGAACTTAACTCGAGCTATACTGAACAAGGAGCAAAAGCATATGACAATGTGGATGGAGATCTTACGAAATCTATCAAAATAAGTGGATATGTCGATTCTTCAAAAGTTGGTGTTTACAGTGTCTCTTATACTGTTTCAGATAAGTCTTTAAATGTACGTACAGTAAGCCGGATAATCATTGTTAGTAATTTACCAGGCAAAGATACTATTCCGCCGGTGTTAACCCTTTTGGGGACTTCGATCATTTATTTAAGCCCTGGTGACACATTTATTGAACCGGGATTTACCGCCATTGACAATGTAGATGGTAACATAACATCACGTGTAAAAACAGTTTTCCAGCAGGATAGTAATTCGTCGAATATCACTAATGTTATTTATTCTGTAATCGATATGGCCGGAAATGCGACCTATGCCAAAAGAATACTGATCGAAACTGCGAATCCCCTTCCAACGCCATCCAGACCTGTAATAACATCCTCAAAAGTAACCGACAGCCTTGTTTCAATCTCATTTAAAACATCACAGATCAAACCTGTGGATACAGGGACAGTTGAATATAACTGGGCAATTTATACAACAGTTCCGAAATCAAAAACGGTAGTTACCACAACTCTGAGCAAGTTAACAAGAGCCTTCAGAGATAATAACACCTATTCCATACTTGTCCAGGCACGGTGCAACGGAACTGTATCATCAATGTCAGAATTGTTGACATTTGTCATTGAAGACGGGGTAGTAATACAGCATTAATGGTACACTCCTGTGAAAAATTTGCCCAAAAACGCATATTTTTTCAGTTTCAATAACCTCTACCCATTCTTTTCTGTTAACGACAGAAAGAGTGGGATAAAGTCACAAATCAAATTTTCGACCGTCCGGAGAAAACTTTTCCCATAATTTCAAACATGCCGAATCTTCCGGCGACCAGTGATGCGGTCGCCATTCCGCTCATCATAACCCCCACAATTCCAGGCATTCCGGAATCTGCTCCTGTCAAAAAAAGATTTTTCACCGGTGTTGTATTACTTATAAATGGTTGACTGAACCGCTCCGGTGTAGCTGGAACACCATAAATTGCACCAAACGGATGTTGTGTATAATTTTCTGTTGTCAGAGGTGTAGAAAGTTCCTGGAATAAAATCAGGTCTTTAAATCCAGGATACTGCTTTTCAACAAGTCTGATCAACCCCTGTGCGATATTCTCCTTCAACTGAAGGTATTCTTCTCCTCTGGAGTTGCGATTGCACTCTTTCCATTTATTAAAATATCTATGATCAACAGGGCTGATAATTTCAGCAGTGTACTTATTCGAATTATCAATGCATTCCTTAGTAGCAAGGGGAAAATTGAGGAAGCAGAACTGCGGATCTCCGTTGAAGACATCGACGCCATCAAAAATACGATCATGATCATGAGTCCGGTAGATCCAGGAAATTTCACCACTGGCACCTATACATCGCGGAGACTTTGACAAACCAACGCACAATTGAACCACCGATGTCCCGGAACTCACGCAGTTTGTGTCAAATGAAGTGCCGGCATACTGATTTTGTAACAGCTTTTCATAGGTGTTTTTTGCACCTGCATCAGAAACGATAATCGGTGCGTACACTTCCTGCTCCTGATCACTGCCATCAGTTTTGAATCGCACTCCAATTGCTTTGCAATCATGAACAAGTATCTTTGTCACCTGATGCCTGCATTTTATTGTTCCTCCGGCAGATTCAATGAGTGGCGAAATTGCATTGCACAGTGATGATGTTCCATGAACAGGAAAACCAGCTCCTGACATATAATGATTCTCGATAAGGGAATGTATTGCAAATGCGCTCATTGACGGTGGAAGTCCGTAATCGATCCATCGTGAAGACAAAACCGATTTTAATACCGGATTTTTGAATTTTGAATCAAGATATTGCTGAGTTGTCTGAAGCACCAGACGTTTATATTTACTTCGAAATAATCTGAAAAGGAAACGAACTCCAGGAGGCAAGGTTTGCCTGATGATAAAATATTCAACCCATTTACGACCATTCTTAACATCATTAAAATAATCGACAATATTTTTTTTCTCTTCAGGAAAGTTCTGAATCAGTAGATCACAATATTTTTTCCAGTCGGAAGGAACATGTATCTGAATGTCGGGAAATGCGAAAAGTTCCTGAGGATCCGGAAGAGATTGCAGGGTTACTTTATTTTCTGTAAGATAGTTAAATACCTTATGTTCGATGTCTGCCATCGTTCCAATATAATGAACTCCAGTATTAAAAATATACCCCCCAGCCCTCTTAAAATTATGGGTGTACCCACCTGGTGTGGAGTGCTGTTCAAGAATAAGCACTTTTTTACCTTTGGCTTTAGCGAGCAGTCCGCCAACAGTCAAAGCCCCCATCCCCGAACCAATGATTATTACATCGTACCGTGATTTTTTATTCATATTTAGAAAAGAAAAATACTGAGAGCTTTAGGTTAATACAAGTGAAATTCCTAATAATGACCAGTTAATTTTGTTTTACACACAGGGTGAAGTTTGACTGAAGAAAATATTGAAAAAAAATAACCTGAGTTGATATTCACGGAGTAATAATAAATAATCCAGGTACAACATCAAAATGTTTATCATAACTAACTAATCTGGCCCCTGTTTCAAGAGCTGTTGCAGCAATCCAAATGTCATTTGAAGGAATTGGGGTCCCATTTTTTCGAAGTTCAGAGACGATTATTCCATATCGTTCCGCGAGATCCTGATCGGGTGATTTTAATTCTATACCGTTTTGATCCAAAAATGCCTGAAGTTCTTCGATGTTTCGTTTTTGTTGTTTACCAATATGGAAACCTGCATAAAGTTCACCAAGTACAATGACAGGCATAATGATTGTACTCGTGGTTTCAAATAGTGTAATTACTTCAGGATTACCCCTCTTGAAAGCTGAATACGCGTTTGTATCAATACAGATATTCATTTCTTCCACATTTCATCATCAATATTTTCAAAAAATTTCGTATTTTCTTCAAATTCAACAAGGTCCTGCTCATTCCAGGTACCAGCCAATGACGAAAGATCTCTCCTTTTTTTACTTTGCTCAGATATACCAAGCCCTTTACGCAAAAACTCAATTATCGTTTTATTAATGCTTTGACCTTTTTTTTGGGCAATACTTCTTATATACTGCTCCACATCTGATGGGATATCTCTGAGTGTAATCTGATTCATATGGTGCCTCCATCGACTCTGAAAGTGATATCACTAATATACAGCACATCTTATAAAAATTCAATAATGAATCCAAAATAAAGGTCCAAAAAAGTTCTGAAGAGCTCATTATTTCTATTACAATCTTACAATTTATCTTGCACAACAATTCATTCCATACTATATTAACTACCATGGTAGTCAATAACATTCATTCAAAACTTATGGAAGTCGGGTTTTCTGAGAATGAGGCCAAAGTCTACATTGCTCTTTTGACAGAAAATCCGTTAACCGCGTATGAAACTGCAAAGCGAGCTGGTGTACCAACATCAAAGGTGTATGAAGTTATTGCGAGATTATCAGATCGGGGTGCGGTGTTTGAAGTCGACCATAATGAGAAACGACGATATATCCCTCTACCGCCCGATGAGCTTATTTCATCCCACCGGGCGCGAGTCGATACCACACTTAATGAACTTAAGGAAGGTTTGAACACACTCGCATCAAGTAGGGATCTTTCGTTTATCAGGACAATTCATGATTATAGGTATCTTATCGACAAAGCCCGAAGGATGATCGAGAATGCTGAACACTCACTGTTGATCTCAATATGTCCTCGAGAAATGGAACTTCTTTATCCGGCATTGTCTGCTGCTGAAAACAGGAAAGTAATGATTGCTGTGGTCCATTTCGGACAATTGTCGAAACCAGTCGGCACAACCTACATTCACCCTATCGAGAGCACCATATTTGAAGAGAAGGGCGGTCAAGGGTTGATCGTTGCCGCAGATTCAAAAGAGGTTTTGTTTTCAAAGAACCATCTTGATGGTACCACTGAAGGTATCCACAGCATGAGTGAAGGGTTTGTAGCGATGGCAGAAGATTTTATCCGTCATGACATTTACATTTTAAAAATTATCGGGCATTTTGACAAATCGCTTTTAAAGGTTTATGGTAAGAATTATTCAAAATTGAGGGACATTTACAAGGATGAGACAAATGATGATCTACATTGATGGTGCTTATTATGAGAAAGAGAATGCCGTAATATCTGTTTTTGATCATGGTTTGCTTTATGGAGACGGCGTCTTTGAAGGGATCAGAATCTATAATGGGAAAGTGTTTAAATTGTACGAACACCTTCTGCGACTCCTGGATAGCTGTATAGCGATCGCTCTCGATCCACAAATGAGTATTGATCAATTGCAGACAGCAGTTCTGGATACTGTAGAGAAAAATCAGAAAAAAGATGGATATATCAGGCTTGTAGTTACTCGTGGCGATGGTCCACTTGGAATTGACCCTGCTCCATGTAAAAAAGCACGGATAATCATCATCGTTGGAGACATCAGTCTTTACCCACAGGAATACTATACGAAAGGCATTAAGATATGTACCTCTACTTACAGGCGGATTCCTGCGGATTGTTTCGATGTTCGGATCAAATCGTTGAATTATCTTAATAATGTACTGGCCAAAATAGAAGCACGTCAGAACGGGTGCCTTGAAAGCATAATGCTCAATACAAATGGACATGTAGCAGAATGCACCGGTGATAATATTTTTATTGTAAAAAATGGAATAGTGTATACGCCAGCTTCAACTGAAGGTGCATTAGAAGGGATTACCAGAAATGCAATAATTGAAATTGCCTGTGAAGCAACAATATGTGTAGTCGAGTCTGTTTTGACACGTTTCGATCTGTATACAGCTGACGAGTGTTTTCTTACCGGAACAGCTGCTGAAATTATACCGGTTATCAATATCGATGGCAGAAACATAGGAAACGGAACCCCAGGTAGCGTTACTGGAAAATTAATTGAACTATTTAGAAAAAACATATCACAATCTTTATAAATAGTCCCCTACCCCATAACTGCAAATATATTTTAGGGTGTGGACCGCTTTTGAACAATAAGTTCCTGAGAATCATAGTAGCTTACTTAAGAATCAATTAATTTAGTTTCGTATACCTTTGATGAACGCTTTAATTTCATCAGGAATCTACGAATTATAATGTAATTAAAAAAAATTTAATCGGAAATTGAAGTGTGATAAAAATGGATTTCACCCCATCACTATTATCCTATTTTAAAACTGGTAATAAATGCCGCCCAGTAATAATTTTTCTTTTGTCGTTCATTTATTTTACGACTTATTACCTGGTATTCAGCCGTTTTCAAATTCCAATAGTCGCAGCCATCGGTTTTGTAATGATAATCCCAACCACCTGGCTCTGGGGAATGCGGTGTGCATTATCCCTTCTGACACTCAACGTATTTTGGACAACCACGGTTCTCTTGATAGTACCATCTCATCTTTCACCTCTTTCCCTTGAAGCTTTCATTGGTGTTACATTACAAATAATAACTATATCACTCATTGGACTGATTCGTTCATTTCATAAAAAGATGAAAAAAGAGGTAGAGGAGCGGATCAAAGCAGAAAATAAATTGCTGGATTATCAAAATCATCTTGAAGATACCATCAGAGAACGTACTGAAGCGCTTGAGAATGCTTACCTTAAAATATACCAGAGCGAAAAAATGCAGACTGTTGGTCAACTGGCTGGTGGAATTGCACACGACTTTAATAATAAAATGACCATCATTCTTGGATATTGCGATCTTTTACTCAAAAAATTCGATAAAAGCAATCCACACTACAAATATCTTGAAGAGATAAAAACCTGTGGACTTCAATCATCAGAACTTACCCGACAGTTACTGGCTTTTGCCCAGAAGGGTGTGAATCACTTCGACATTTTAAATGTCAATGATCTTATAAACGACATAACAGCATTGATTGTTCGCGGCTTTCCCAAAAGCATCAAAACCGTTCAATTATTAAATGCGCACGAACCATTCGTTATGGGTGGAGTACCACAGCTGCAGAATGCCATTCTCAATATTGCACTCAATGCAAAAGATGCCATGCCGGATGGCGGTCAACTTACAATTAAAACTGCTGATATTGTGATCGATGACCAGTTTATTCATAATAAAGATTTAAATTGTTCACCAGGTTCCTACATTTCAATTACGCTTACAGATTCAGGAACAGGTATTTCACCGGAAGTCATGAAACACCTTTTTGAGCCATTCTTTACAACAAGGAGAGATGGTAAAGGGACAGGGATGGGACTTGCCGCTGTTTATGGTATTGTGGAGAGTCATAAAGGATTTATTACAGTAGAAAGTGTGCTGAATGAGGGTTCTACCTTTACAGTATACATTCCATCAACTTCAAAAAAAGTTCAAAAATCTGATTTTCGACTGAACCCCCGCATCAATCACAATAACACACATGTTCTTGTGATTGATGATGAAGTCAGGGTCGCTGAGTTATTTAAAAATGTTCTCGAAACCAGTGGTTATCGGGTCACAACAGCTGCTGGTGGTGAGGATGGTATTGATATTTACAAAAACAATTCCGGTTTATTTGACATAGTTCTTATTGATATGACAATGCCATCGCTTTCTGGAAGAGAAACATTTCTGAAGCTCAAAGAAGTAAACCCAACAGTTGTTGCGATTCTGGCTTCTGGCTTTGCGCAAAGTGATGATGTTGACCAGGCACTGCAGGAAGGTTTTTCGGGATTTATTCAGAAACCCTGTAACCGTAATGAACTTCATAACAGTATTCAGCGGGCCTTGCGAATCAAAAAACAGGAATTTTGCACTGTGTAAAAAGAAAAAATCCGGATGTCAATGACACCCGGATTTTTTAAACATAAAATTTTTCAAAAACTTATGCGTTCAAAAATGCTTTCTTTCCTGCAAAACGAGCTGATGACCCAAGTTCATCTTCAATAGCAATAAGACGATTGAATTTTGCAATTCTTTCGCTTCTGCATGCAGAACCTGTTTTAATTTTACCAGCAGCTGTAGCAACAGCAAGATCAGCAATTGTTGTATCTTCAGTTTCACCACTGCGATGAGAGATCATATAACCATAAGCATTTTTGCCAGCAAGTTCGATTGCATCAAGAGTTTCGGTCAGAGAACCAACCTGGTTAACTTTAACAAGTATTGAATTTGCAAGACCATTCTTGATACCTTCAGCCAGAATAGACGGATTGGTGCAGAAAAGATCATCACCAACAAGTTCAATCTTTTTACCAAGTTTATCGGTAAGTAGTTTCCATCCAGCCTGATCATTTTCACCCATACCATCTTCAAGAGACAGAATAGGATATTTATTAGCCCAGCTTACCCAATGCTCAACCATCTCTTCAGATGATTTTTTGATCTTTGATTTGAAGAACAGGTATGAACCATTATCCCAGAGTTCACTTGCAGCAGGATCAAGGCAAATTGAAATGTCATCACCAGGTTTGTAACCTGCTTTAACGATAGCTTCGAGAATAGTCTCAACAGCTTCTTCATTGGAACTGAGGTTAGGAGCAAATCCACCCTCATCACCAACTGCTGTTGACAAACCTTTTTTATTCAGAACAGCCTTAAGAGCATGAAAGACTTCAGCACCCATTCTGATAGATGTTTTGAAATCGGGAGCATTATGCGGTGCAATCATGAATTCCTGAAAATCGACATTATTATCAGCATGACGACCACCGTTGATAACATTCATACATGGAACAGGAAGTACAGATGCATTCACACCACCGAGATAGCGATATAGCGGAAGTCCCACCACTGTTGCAGCAGCTTTTGCGCAGGCAAGTGATACCGCAAGGATCGCGTTAGCACCAAGTTTTGCTTTATTGTTAGTGCCATCAAGTTCGATCATTGTCTGATCAATCAAACGCTGACCATCAACAGGAAGACCACAAATTGCTTCGTTGATTTCGTCATTAACATTTTTTACAGCAGTCAAAACACCTTTTCCAAGATAACGCTTTGGATCCTTATCGCGAAGCTCAACAGCTTCCTTTTCCCCGGTAGAAGCACCAGATGGAACCATTGCACTTTCGATAACACCACTATCAAGTTCCACAATCGCTTCAACAGTCGGGTTACCACGAGAATCGAGAACTTCTCTAGCTTTCACGTTTTGAATTGTCATTACGACCTCCTGAATTATTAAAGTAAAAATCAAAGTAGTTGGTATAGCTGCCAGAAGTTTTCTGCACTTTCAGAACTATTACCATTTTTTTGCAGCTTAGTAAAATACGTTATCTATCAAGGGATAAAAACAGTTTTTTAAAAAAACTGGTAAAAATATCAAAATTCTATGAGTTTCAGATACAAATGTGCATCAGCTCTTCAATTTCGACTGGTGATCAATGCTATAAAGTATGCCAAATATTATATTTTTCAACTTATTTATTATATACAGATATAGGATATAATTATCAAACAATGTACTGAGGGACCAGTTTGCACTTATGGGCATAATTTGTATTAAAATTGGTGGTTCGACTGTAGATGCTGAAGGTTTGTTGAAAGAGCTCAGCCAGAGTATCAAAGATCTTCCCGGGGACTCATTTCCCGTAATTGTCCATGGTGGCGGAAAGGACATAGCCCGCCAGTTATCCTTACTCGATAAAGAGTTTACCTTTATAGAAGGTATGAGGGTAACCGACAGTGAGATGGTTAAAATTGTACAGATGGTGCTCAGTGGCGATGTTAACAAGCGCATTGTAAATGAATTGCTTTTAGAAAATGTGCCGGCATTCGGGTTCAGTGGTGTTGATGGGAACCTTTTTGAAGCATCCAGAATGACTGTGAACGGTCAGGATATCGGTTTTGTTGGCGGCATAGACAAAGTCAATGCCACACTGATCGACATGCTTAAAGCACAGCACATTGTTCCGGTAATCTCCCCTATCTCGAGGGATAAAAATGGTAATATTTACAACGTGAATGCCGATCTTGCAGCAGGCGAACTTGCAATGGCAGTCAAAGCCGATGACCTCGTATTTATTTCGGATGTTCAGGGAGTTCTTATCGAGGGTAAAGTTCGTTCAGAGATCAGAATCAGCGAAATTGAAGAGCTCATTGCTCAGGGGCATATTACCGGTGGAATGATTCCGAAATTACGTTCTGCAGCAGAATCGGTCGAACGTGGAGTCAGCAGAGTGCATATTTGTGGCTGGAACGGTAAAGATACAATTAAAAACGAACTAAGTACTAAAACCTCTAACGGAACAGTTATTTTCAAATGAGTAAAAACAAGAACTTAAATAAAGAATCTGATGCAACAAAGGACCTGTTCATGCCGACCTACAAACGGGATGGAGCTCCACTTATCTGCGGTAAGGGAATGTATCTTTACGATGAAGATAATAACGCCTATCTTGATTTCGGATCAGGTATAGCAGTAAATGCATTGGGGCATGCACATCCGGCAATAACCAAAGCAATACAGGCACAATCTGAACTTTTAATACACGCATCGAACCTTTACTATTCAAGAGCACAGATCGATCTTGCTGAAACACTGCTTGAAAACAGTTTTGCGGATCATGTTTTTTTCTGTAACAGTGGAACAGAGGCCAATGAGGCAGCAATCAAATTCGCTCGTAAATTAGCAAGTTCCAAAGATAAAGAACGATACCACATTCTCTCTTTTAATAACAGTTTTCACGGAAGAACGTATGGAGCACTCAGTGCAACTGCTCAGAAACAGCTTCATGAAGGGTTCGAACCGCTTGTTGAAGGGTTTCACTGGGCTGAATACAACAATATAAAAGATGCAAAAAAGATACTATCCAAACACAAATTTGCTGCGATAATTGTTGAACCAATCCAGGGTGAAAGCGGGATTATTCCTGCCAATGCTGAATTTCTGGCATTTTTGCGTTCCTGGTGTACAAAAAACAAAACAACACTTATCTTTGATGAGATACAGACCGGCATGGGAAGAACGGGGACACTCTGGAACTATGAACAGACAGGTGTCACTCCTGATATTCTGACTCTTGCCAAACCACTTGGTGGAGGACTACCACTCGGAGCAACCCTTTGCACCGATACAATAGCAAAGGCAATTTCTCCTGGAAATCACGGAACTACTTTCGGAGGTAATCCCGTAGCTTGTGCTGCAGGTCTTGCGACAATCAATGTAATCAATACGAAAAAGTTTTTAAACAATGTCAAAAAGACGGGATCGTATCTTGTCAAAAAACTTGAAATGCTCCGTAAAAATGTTGCATCAATTAAGGAGATCAGAAGCTGCGGACTGTTAATCGGTATTGAATTTGTATCGGATCCGACCACTATTGCTACATCATGCAAAAACGCCGGTTTGCTGGTTGTTAAAGCAGGTCATAACACGATCCGCATGCTCCCACCGCTAATTGTCTCGAAAGAGGATATCGATATCGCGTTAAGCATATTTGAGAGTGTAGTAAAAAGTGAGACGAAGTAAGGGAAAAGATAAAGGTTAAGATTGAGATTGAGTTTTTCTATCTCAGCCTTAACCTCAACCTCTTTTCTAAAATAACGGAAACAATAATATTACTTAACATAAGGATTTTACATGGAAAAGGTCGTATTGCTCTACTCGGGAGGACTGGATACCTCAATAATGATTCCCTGGCTCAAAGAGAATTACAATTGTGAAGTTATAGCTGTTTGCGCAGATTTAGGTCAGGATGAAGAGTTGACTGGTCTTGAAGAAAAAGCTCTTAAAACTGGTGCTTGCAAACTGTATATAGAACATCTTACTGAAGAGTTTATCACTGATTATATCTACCCCACTCTCAAGGCTGGCGCAATTTATGAAGGTTCTTACCTTCTCGGGACCAGCTTCGCGCGTCCGCTGATCGCTAAACGAGCTGTTGAAATTGCTGAAAAAGAGGGTGCAACAGCGATTGCCCATGGTGCAACCGGTAAAGGTAACGATCAGGTCCGGTTTGAGCTTACTATTATGGCACTTAATCCGAAACTGAAAATTATCTCTCCCTGGAAAGATCCATTATGGAAAATGCGTTCACGTGAAGACTGCATCGCGTATGCTGAAGAGCGCAATATTCCTATCAGCCAGTCAAAAAAACGTATTTATTCTGAAGACCGGAATGTCTGGCATATCAGCCATGAAGGTGGTAATCTCGAAAGTCCATGGAACGAACCGGAAGACAATGTCTATACTCTGTCAAATACCATAGAGAAAGCTCCTGATGAAGCTGAGTATTGTGAAATCACCTTTGAAAAAGGTATTCCGGTTGCAGTAAATGGTGAAAAACTCAAACCGGAAGCACTGATTCGTTTGCTTAATAAAATTGGTGCAAAACATGCAATTGGCCATGTTGATATGGTTGAAAACCGTCTTGTAGGTATCAAATCACGTGGTGTTTACGAAACTCCGGGTGGCACACTGCTCTATTTTGCTCACCGTGAACTTGAACGCCTTGTATTGGATCGTGACACCAGCCATCTCAAGGAAATGCTTGCAATCCGATATTCGGAACTCGTTTACAACGGTCAATGGTTTTCAACACTGCGGGAATCACTTGATGCTTTTGTTAATGTAACCCAGCAGAATGTTACCGGTACCGTCCGTATGAAATTGTATAAAGGTAATATTGTTGCAGCCGGTTCAAAAGCAGCTAAATCGCTCTATCTTGAAGACCTTGCATCATTTACCGACACAGCACTCTACGATCAGAAGGATGCGACCGGTTTTATTAAACTGTTTGGTCTCCCGATGAAAGTCGCTGGTCTTGTAGAACGTCACACAGCGAAATAAGTGCATGAACTCACGTGTCGATGCGGTAATTGTAGCTGCCGGAAGCGGAACACGGCTGGGGGCATCTATGCCCAAAGCGTTTGTTCCACTTTGTGGTACTCCGCTGGTTACTTACTCCTACAATGTTTTGCGTTCGCACCCTGATGTGAACGCTATCATTCTGGTCGTTCCACAGGACCATGTCACTACTGCTAAAACACAGTTCTCAGATCCCCGGACAGTTGTTGTTGCGGGTGGAAAAGAGCGATGGGAATCGGCCCGGAATGGCGTTCAGGCATCAAAGGCAGATTGGGTGCTTATCCACGATGCTGCGCGCCCCTTTGTTACCCACAAGGTGATTGATTCAGTTTTATCATTAACTTCAGAGTTCGATTGCGGTATAACGGTCACACCGGAAGTTGATACGATCCGTTTCTATTCCGGAAATTGTGCGGGTGAAACAATCGATCGCTCGAAAGTTGTACGAGTGGGAACTCCTCAGCTGTTCAGAAGAAGCCTTCTTCTGGAGCTTATCGAATCTGCACACACGCTGCCACAATTACCTACCGATGAAGCGATGTTGTTTCAGGCGTTTGGTCATAAAATCGGTCTTGCCTGGGGTGATCCTAAAAACTTCAAGATCACTACTCCTGAAGACCTTGAAATCGCGGAGGCCCTGATTGGAAAAAATCCGATGCTCCTGGGCAGGTGATGATCCAGTTTATTGTGATTATCATGATAATGAGTGGGGAATTCCTGAACACGACGATAAAAAACTTTTTGAAATGCTTATCCTTGAAGGGTTTCAGGCGGGGCTCTCCTGGATTACGATTCTCAAACGCAGAGAGGGATTCCGGAAAGCGTTTGCACAATGGGACTGGCATAAAGTCGCTGCTTTTACGCCCAAAGATGTCGAGCGACTTATCAATGATAAATCTATTATTCGGAATCGGCTGAAAATTGAAGCCGCAATCAAGAATGCCCGTGGTTTTATCGAGATAATTAAAGAATTCGGTTCGTTCGATACATATATTTGGTCTTTTACTAACAGTAAAACGATACGTACTCCTCACCCTCCCCGCACCTGGAAAGAGATACCAGTCACGACGCCACAATCTGATACCATGAGTAAAGATCTTAAAAAACGCGGATTCTCGTTTGTTGGATCAACAATCTGTTATGCATTCATGCAGGCCATTGGTATGGTTGATGACCATATGGAATCCTGTTATAAGTGTAATTTCAAGTTTGATCAGCATATCTCCACCAGTGCATCGTCGCAAATAACCCAGCCACCGATGTTATAGCAAGGATTATAAAGCTGAAAACTTCAACAGGAGTGTTTTCGGTTGCACTCATCGAAAATGCCATCGAAACACCCCAGGGATAATATGCCGCAAATCCCAGCATACCCACAAAATTTCCCATTATCAACGTCGCAATGGCAAACCCGATTGGAGCAATGTAATTCCCGGTAACACTGGCTATGTATGCAATTACTGTACTTACCGCAATATTCAGTAATGTTGCAATAAAAAAGATTCCGAAACAGTGTATCGCAAATGCGGTATTCCATTCAGGCAAATGTATCAGTACTCCGATAACAAGCATTGCAATTGTCGATATTACAAAAAGAGATACACCCCAGAGACAAAGTACCAGTAATTTACCGATAACGATCAGTTCCCTTGGGAATGGCAGGGCAAGAAAGTCTTTGACAGTTCTGTCGGAGTACTCCCGTCCCCACATCCAGCTGGCTGCAAAACCAATGACAAGCAGCCCTACCCCGCTGATAATTTGTGCAAACAGCCCAAAAAAGCCGTACCAGTCAGCCGGTCCTGGAATTGCTTGTGCCTTACTGAACATTAAACTGCTTTTAACAGCATCAGGATGCATTTTTATATACATCAGAACACCCATCATTAGCGGAACAAATCCGGCAATAGCCACCGTGATTTTAAACATTCCTGAACGCCAGGCTTTATAAAATTCTGTTCCGACCACTGCAGCGATTGACCTTAGCAATTCATTTGATTTCATTGAGCCCTCCGGCTGTATTCTCCGATTATTCTCAAAAAATAGGTCTCCAGATCTTCCTCTTCAACTTTGAGTAAATTCGGAAAGATCCCACCCTTGACAAGCATCTCGTTTAAATTCTCCGGATGATTAACATATGCTGTAGCACCTATATACAATAGATTATCATCTGTTTTTTCAAAAACGACCCCATTTTCAGATAGTTTGTTTTCAAGTCTTTTCCTGTCAGGAGCATCAACAAAAAGTCTTTTTCGACGGTGTTTTTCCAGTTCCGCAGCTGTAGACTCTTCAAGAAGTTGCCCATTATGAATAATTCCGATTCTATGGGCAATTTTTGAAATTTCTCCTAAAATATGACTTGAGATAAACACGGTAACTCCAGATTCTGCAAGGCCCCGAAGTAACCGTCGTACTTCAACTATTCCTGCAGGATCCAGCCCATTGGTCGGCTCATCCAGAAGCAATACCGAAGGATTATGCATCAGTGCTTTAGCAAGACCAAGCCGCTGTGCATTTCCAAGAGATAAATGTTTCGCTTTACGTGACTCATATTGTGATATTTTAAGTAATGACATCGTGCGATCCACACATATGCGGTCTGAAATCCTGCGCAGTTTTCTGTAAATCTCCAGATTCTCGCGAACTGAAAGTTCCGGATAGGCATAAGGTGTTTCAACGAGGTACCCCACATTTTTCCACAGGGGAAAGTTTCCCGCATCAGCTATCTTGCCCATGATTCTCACCTTACCCTGTGTCGGTCGAATCATTCCCAGGAGCATTCGGATTGTTGTAGTCTTCCCGGCACCATTCAATCCAAGAAATCCGTATATTTCACCCTTTCCAACGGTAAGTGTCACATCGTTAACAGCAATGACATCACCAAATTTTTTGGAAAGATGCTCTGTACTGATAATAGTTTCCATATTTAACCTTTCATATGACTCCAGATCATTTCAGCGTATCAAGCAGATTGTACCATGCATTTCTCAACCGGATAGTAAATGATGAGTCTTTTTCGATATAGAGCAGGTTTGATAAAGAAAGCCCGTCAGACATATAAATGAACATCTCCGCGATTCCATCATCGTTGATTTCCGTGTTGATTTCACCCGTTTTTCGTGCTTCTCTGATCACATTGACCCAGGCATTATGTTCAAGCTCCTGAACCGATTTCATTGTTTCTCTGAATTCCGGAAACATCCGGATGCCATCAAACATTAGTGAGAAAAAATTCCGGCTTAATAACTGTTCATCCTGTTGTACCTGCTGCTCGAGTGCTGCAATATGATCATTGAGAAATGCACGAAGACTGCTTGAATCATAAGCGTTCCAGTCTACATTCATCCTCATACCAATGTATTGCTGTAACGCTTCGTTGAGGATATCCTCTTTCTTTGAGAAATAATGGTAAAAAGCCCCCTTTGAGAGACCGGTTTTTTCAACTATCTCCTTTAGCGTAACTTCCTTGAACGTCTTTTCAAGAAAAAGATGCAAAGAAATATCGATAATGAACTGACGAGTATCTTTCATAACATACCGACCGTTTGGTTTGTTTTATTAATATACCTCAATTTAGAGAAAAATGCAAATATTCCAAAAATAAAACCTGTTTGAATTGTTCCACCCTCCCGGACCACTATTTATTTTCTATGCTCAACTTAGTTTTTATATTGAAGGCACTATAGAAAGG
This sequence comes from Chitinispirillaceae bacterium, assembly GCA_050301235.1. Classification (GTDB taxonomy): domain Bacteria; phylum Fibrobacterota; class Chitinivibrionia; order Chitinivibrionales; family Chitinispirillaceae; genus JAFGIN01. Next base: position 16,608 of record JBNKZD010000068.1, read on the forward strand.
TATTCCGATGACATCACCTCTTATCCTTGATGGAAAAAGTCTGGCAAAAAGTATTGAAGAATCGCTTAAAACTCGTGTTCTGCAGTTTAAAGAGAAAAATAATGGTAAGGTTCCCACTCTCGCCACAATACTTGTTGGAAGTGATCCGGCATCTGCAACCTATGTCAAAATGAAGGGTAACGCCTGTGCACGTGTTGGAATGCAATCACTGCGAATTGAGATGCCTCAATCCACAACGACTCAGGAGTTGCTGAGAAAAATTGAAGAGTTAAATAACGATCCTGGAGTGAACGGTATTCTTCTTCAGCATCCGGTCCCCTCACAAATCGATGAACGTGCTGCATTTGATGCAATCAAACTTGAAAAAGATGTTGATGGTGTTACCTGTCTCGGGTTTGGACGGATGTCAATGGGTGAACCTTCTTTCGGAAGTGCTACACCAGCTGGTATCATGAGCATCATTGAGCATTATAACATCTCTCTTGAAGGTAAACATGCAGTTGTCATTGGAAGGAGTCCTATTTTAGGCAAACCAGTAGCTCTCATGCTGCTCAATAAAAACGCAACTGTCACCATTTGCCATTCTCGGACAAAAGGATTGCCAGAACTTGTAAAACAGGCAGACGTTGTCGTTGCGGCAGTAGGTAAACCGGAATTTGTTCAGGGGTCATGGATAAAAGAAGGCGCTGTTATCATTGATGCCGGCTATCATCCGGGAAATATCGGTGATGTCAATTTGAAAGATGCAATCTCCCATTGCAGCGCCTACACTCCTGTGCCTGGTGGTGTCGGACCAATGACAATTGCTACATTGATACGACAGACGATGGATTCTGCTGAAGAGGTGTACAAATAAAATCTGATCAATACCAATTTTGCATTAAGATGTTTTTTCTGGGATTTTCACATTACCCGGTTTGGTAAGTGTGTCGCGAGCAACGATCCTGGTTCAACCGGGACTACTGGGGCGTGTGTCACAGCCAGATAACGCACTTACCCATTGACACATCTTACATCCTTTTTTATTAACCTGGGAATACATAGAAGTAGAGATTTTCCTTTTGAAAATATTCCGTAAATTCTGAGTGTGCTGTCATTCCATTAAACAAGAATTATTTCTTTTTTCTCAATCTTTGAATTCTAAACCATAGAGGTGGCAGTAATGCCAGGCCAGCCCCACTTCCGCAACCGCACTCTTTTGAGTCAGTTTCGTTTATTTTGGTTTCGGATTCTTTGACAGACTCATTTTTTGTTTTTTCAATCACACTTGAAGATTGTTTTACCGTAAGCAGGGCATCAAGTGATGTAAAAGAAAGACCTGAACTTTCCACTTTCACCTCAACATTATAAACACCAAAATCATCAGGGCGAACTGATTCTATAGTAAACAATGCACTGGTAGCTCCGGGAATTACAACCCCGTTCTTTTTCCACTGGAACTGCACTTTTTCAATATATTTTGTTGTTGGGGTTATTGCGACTTTAAAGGAAGCTGTTTTACCAGTTTCAACTATCTGCGACTGGGGTGAGGTGTCAATAGGATTGTAACCAGCCAATCTCATATCATCAATTTTTAAACAACCTGGCGCTCCTGATGTTGTATCTGCAGGATCAAGATTGTTAATAATAAATACAAATTCATAATAATAATTTTCCTGACGATCATTATCATTTTTAAAACGAATGAATTCTGGAATGAGAATTGTATCGAGCTTCCACTCTTTCGAAGAATAAAATGTACCAATCAATTCATTATATGATGGTGAACCACATGTTCCATTATTATACCAGGTAC